>JBBQAD010000056.1:0-10962 GCA_038315885.1 Fibrobacteria bacterium
CGTAAACCATTGTTACTGCTCACTTTGCGGGCAAGCAAGGGTCGAGCCTTAGTATTAGAATAACGGCGGGTTTTCATTTCTTAGTTCCCACTGCTTCTAAAATCATTGTTCCCTTGCCGCCAATACTTCCGGCGCCTACCAAGAGCACCATATCACCCTCGTGAAGTTCCTGAAGCAATAATTGCATACACTGTTCTAAAGAACCTCCATATTCGACAGATTCTATCCCCATTTTTTTGGCTGCGTCTCTGATCATCGAGGAATCAACACCAACTATTGGTTCTTCCCGTGACGCATAAATATCGCAGACCCAAACTCGGCTCACTGCTTTCATGGCACTGGCAATTTCCCGATAAAAGATTCGAGTACGACTAAAGAGATGGGGCTGGAAAATCATTAGGAGACGCTGTGGTTTTTTTTGCAAGGCAGCTTTAACCACTGCATCCAGTTCGGTTGGGTGATGCGCGTAGTCTTCATATACTGTAATACCCGCATGCTCTCCAATTTTTTCAAACCGTCGGCGGGCACCTTTGAAATCTTTAAGTGCTTCAGCAGCTTTACTGAGATCAAGACCCTGTTCTGAAGCGACGGCCATGGCAGCCAGAGAGTTACTCACATTGTGGATTCCCGATAAAATCAATTCAACTTCACATACGGGCTTATCTAGATGCCAGAATTCGTAGCGACAGCCGCTAACCTCAAGTCTCACTTCTCGGGCTTGATAATCGGCAGATTCAGTCAGTGCATAGCTTTTATAAGGAGCAGTAATTTGTTTTTCAATTTTTCGGCAAGCATCATCATCGAGATTAAGCAGCGCCAAGCCGTGACAGGGAACCCGGTTAATAAATTCGACAAAAGCACCTTCGAGCGCCGCCAGCGAACCGTAACTATCCAAATGTTCTGCTTCAATATTGGTTATAATCGCTATGCTTGGCCACATTGATAAAAAGGATTGATCATATTCGTCGGCTTCGACAATCAGATAATTGCTGCGGCCGTTGCGAGCTCCACTCCCATTGCTTTGCAGTTGAGCGCCTAAAACCAGACTGGGATCTTCACCGCAATGCACAAATATCTCAGCTAACATTGCAGTAGTTGTACTCTTTCCATGGGTGCCCGAAACCGCTAATGAATAATGGGTTCGCATTAGGTCACCCAAAAGCTTAGCTCTTTTGATCACTGGGATTTTTTGCTGCAGTGCCTCTTTCATCACAAGATTTTTTTCATTAATGGCTGAACTGTAAATAATCAAGTCGGGGTGTAAACCCTGAAGTCCTTGCGTTTGGGTTTGGATACTCGCTCCCAGAGAACGGAGTCTATCTACCTCTGCACTCATTTCTTGATCTGAACCGGAAACGTTGAAGCCTTTTTGTATACATAGTTCGGCCAGGGGAGCCATGCCTGACCCCCCTATACCGATAAAGTGCAAGGCTTTAAATCGCCTTTGAGGTATCACGCTCTGGACCTTCTATGGGATAATGCCAAATTCATTCGGTGAGATATGTTGGGACTCGCCGCTTTGGAAACCTTCCATTGCGGAGTTCCAGAGGCTGCCGAAGAGATATTCAAAAGAACTCCCATCGCAAAAAGAGCAACACACAGGGATGTACCGCCGTATGATAAAAAGGGAAGAGGTTGACCGGTTGTGGGAAATAATTTAGTACATACTCCCACATGGATCATCACATTGACAGCTATAGAAATAATGATTCCTACTGCTAACAATCTACCAAAGGGTTCTGCGCAGCGATTAGCAATTCGTAAGCCTCTCCAGAGTAACAGTCCAAAGAGAAGCAAACATGTAGCGGTACCCACTAAACCCAATTCTTCTCCCAAAACAGAAAATATCGTATCAGTAAAAGGCATGGGGAGAAATCCCAGTTTCTGGGTTGATGTACCCAAACCTGTTCCCCAGAGTCCTCCATTACCCAAACTGATAAGCGCTTGCAAGCTCTGATAACTGGAGGCCAAATTTTCTTCGGGTTTCAAAAAGGCCATCACCCGTTGTAAACGATATTTGCTGCTTACCATAAGTGCAGCCAATGCGGGTAAAGCGATTAATGCGCTCAAGAATAAATGAGAAATTCGACAGCCGCCTACAAAAATCATGATCAGTGAGATCGCAAAGATGGTGGCAGCAGTGCTGTAATTAGGTTGCTTAAGAATAAGTAGAAAAGTCAAGCCGGATATAGCCCAGGCGGCTAAATAGCCCTTCTGGAAATCACGTATACCCTCGGCTTTTTCTTTCAGGAATCGTGCCATAAAAAATATCAAGGAGATTTTGGCTATTTCACTGGGTTGGAGACCAAAAATCCAACGTTTGGCACCATTGACTTGACCGACACTTCCGGAAATGACTAAAAAAGCCAACATGGCCAGTGATACATACATCATTGGACGAGCGAGTTTTTCCCAGACTGCATAGGGAATAGATAAACCTATTACTAGTGCAGTAAAGCCAAGTATCACTTTTTTGATATGGTTAAACAAGTAGAAGTGTTGTGGGAGATGACGGGTTTCGGCATAAGCCGCCGAAGAACTGTAAATAATTACAATACCCATGCCAACTAAAGCCAAAACAACTCCCAACAAAATTACATCTAGTTTTAAAGCCTTCATTCGATATTATCCAACTGCAATTTCTTTGGGAGCCTTTTCGATATTAATCAGAAAATCATAGACTCTTTCTAACTGCATCCCCCGTGAGCCTTTGACTAAGACAGTGTCACCCTTTTGCAAATTTTTCTTTAAATACTCACCTAGCAAATTCATGTTGGTGAAATGCTGCGAAAGATTGCGCTGAGTTCCTTTTTCCCGAGCACCTTTATTGATAAAACGCGATGCGGTACCAAAGGTAATCAGTTCATCAATTCCCATTTCGGAAAAGTATTGACCCACTTCAGAATGCAGGGTCTCACTTTGATCGCCTAGTTCAAGCATATCACCTAGCAAAGCAATTTTTTTGCCACTTGAGATTGTCATGCTCAAAGTTCGTAAGCTTGCCTTCATGGATGAAGGGTTTGCATTGTAACAATCATCTAGAAAAGTAATTCCTGAGATTTTTTTTATTTGCATCCGGTGGGGACTCGGTTTAAAAGAAGCCAAGGCTTTGGCTATGTCTCCCCGATTGATTCTCATTTGTATACCAACTGCAATGGCTGCCAGGGCATTGTAGATATTGTGTTCACCAGGAATATTTAGGCGAAATTCGGTTCTTCCCACAGTGAAAGATGCACAGCCATTTTGGTCAAGGCGGATATTTGTCGCCCGAATCTGCCCACGATTTATTCCGTATGTGATCAATTTATATCGACTGCCCGGCCGCACTTTGGCTAGATGGGAATCGTCAACATTGACAACTAGCACCCCGCGAGCCTTAAAGCCGGATGAGATACTTAGTTTTTCCTTGAATATATTCTCGGTCGTTCCAAAAAATTCGATATGACTATATCCAATATTGGTTATCACTGCAATGTTGGGTCGAACAGCTTGAGATAAAACTTCAATTTCTCCGGGATGGTTTGTTCCCATTTCAAATACCGAATAGCGATGGCTGGATTTCATCTGAAAGGCGGTTAATGGCAGGCCAATGTGGTTATTAAAATTTCCTTGAGTCCCTAAGGTTGATCCTGCCCGCGACAAGACTGAAACAATCATATCCTTGGTGGTCGTCTTTCCATTCGAACCGGTGATGGCAATTTTGGGAATTTTGAATGTATCAAGATAGGCATTGGCCAAATCCAGAAGCGACTGTTTGGTATCCTCTACTTTTAATAGGGTACCGATTATTTTTTCTGGATTAAAATTCCATGATTTGTTTACCACTGCAGTGCTCCCTCCCTGGGAAAGACAAGATTCCACAAAATTATGTCCATCGAATTTTTCACCTTTGATAGCCCAAAACACTTGGCCCTTTTTAAAACGTTTGGAATCGATACAGATTGTAACACGCCCCTTCCGGGGTGCCCTACCCCATGGCTCCGCACCAATCCAATCAGCCAATTCCAGTATCGAAAGTTCCATTAATCTCTTCTATCCATTCATCAGCTGAAGCCACTCACGAATTGTTTCTTGATCGCTGAAATGTTTTTTTTCTTTTCCGATGATCTGATAGTCTTCATGGCCTTTTCCGGCCACAAGCAGACAATCGTCTGAATCAGTTAAACTCAAAGCCTTTTCAATAGCTCCCCGTCTGTCCGAAATAGTTTCACATTTCTCAGTGGCGGTAATTCCCATTTTGATTTGACTTAGAATGCTATTTGCGTCTTCAGTTCGGGGATTGTCACTCGTTACAATGACGTAGTCCGCTAGCCGCGAGGCGATTTCCCCCATTAATGGTCTTTTTGTCTTATCGCGATCTCCACCGCAGCCAAAAACACAAATCAATTTTCCCTGACAAAGAGAACGAAGACTTGCTAAGACTCTTTCCAGGGCATCGGGGGTGTGCGCATAATCAACAACTGCGATTGAGTTCTTCGCTAAGGGAATAATTTCATTTCGACCCGGCACAATTACATGTTCTAAACTGAGAGCCGTTTTCTCCAGAGAAAATCCCATAGAATAAGCCACTGCCACTGCTGCGCATAAATTTTCCAGATTAATCCGACCGATTAAATTGGACCGAAAGGAAAAAGTTCTTCCATCGACGTTAAGCCGTAATTCACTTCCCAATAAGTTTAATTTTGCCTCTTCTAGATAGACATCGGCTTTAGTTGATTTTTCCGCGCTGAATGTTACACGTGGAGATTTACATTCCCTAGCCAAGCGTCTGCCATATTCATTTGCCACATTGATAATGGCACAACCCTGACTGGATAGATAATCCAGAAAGAGGCTGCGTTTTGCGAGGTAATAGTTTTCAAAATCCTTGTGGTAGTCAAGATGATCCTGGGTCAGATTGGTAAAAATCGCCCGATCAAAAAGTATGGACGCTACCCTATGCTGACTTAAGGCATGGGAACTGACTTCCATTACCAGCCCGTTACAAGAATCCTGAACTCCTTTTTGAATCCACTGAAACAATTCCTCAGTTCCGGGTGTTGTCAGTGTGGCAGGAAAACTTTTGCCTGCAATAACATTGTGGATGGTTCCCAGTGATAATACTCGATATCCATTGTGAGTTAAGAGTGAATCGACCAGATGAGTGATGGTCGATTTTCCATTGGTACCTGTCACACCAATTTTCAATAATTTTTCCAGAGGCTTTCCTAGAATGATATTCATCCAGCGCGGAGCCACTTTGCGCAAGTTTGGCTCAACAATAAAAGGGATATCCGGATGTAAATTCATCAAGTGCCTGGTAATAGCAGTATGCTCCTCCAAACAAATAATGCGTGCACCCTCATTGATTGCTTTATCAATAAAGTTCCGGCCATCCTGGCTTTCTCCTCGAATGGCTGCAAACAAAGTTCCCGGATAGACCAGTCGGGAGTCGCTGGTAATCGATTGAATCTCCAAATAGGCATCAACAGTATTAGCCTCATTTTCTGAGAGTAACAATTCTGACATACGCATCAGCTTTCCCAACCTAGAGCGAGATGGCAAGCCTGCCCTGGTTCAATTTTTTCTCCTATTTGGGGCTTTTGCTGAAAAACTCTTCCTGTGCCGCTATAGTTGATTTTCAGCCCCAGACCTTTCAACTTCAGCATGGCATCGCGCAAAGATAATTGAGTTACATCCGGCATTTTTAAACTGCTGAGACCGCCAACAGTGAGTGTAATACTTGAATTCGCAAGCACTTTTGTTCCAGATTTTGGAAATTGTTCCAGGACAAATTCTCCGTTGCCTTTCATGTTGGTACTTAACGACACTCCTTTTAATATTCGCTCAACGTCTTTTAATGGGTAGCCTGTTAAATCAGGCACGCTAAGTGAATCAGGAGAATTAGAGACTGAATTTTTCAAAGAGGCCAGATGATACTCGGGACGTGAGAGAAGCCGGTCCATTACTTCTTTAAAAATGGGAGCGGCCGCATCTCCGCCATGCTTTTCTATTTCAGGGTCATCCAATAAAACCAGACATACAAATTTTGGTTTATCTGCTGGGGCCATTCCAATAAAAGAAGAACGAAATTTATCTTTTATGTATCTCCCGGTTACAGGGTCAATAATTTCGGCGGTTCCCGTTTTGCCAGCAAACTCAATGTTCTCGGAATAGATTTTTTTTGCAGTTCCATATTTTACGACCGCTTTTAAGGATCCCCGCACTGAATTGGCCGTCGCTTCAGAGATCACCCTTCTTACTACTCTGGGAGGAACAGACTCTACCACTTGACCAGATTGGTTACACCAGGCATCCAGAATTCGGGGCTTCATCAGTAAGCCACCATTTGCTATAACACAAAAGGCCATCGCCATCTGTAAGGGTGTGGCTGATACTTCATGTCCGAATGCCATGGTAGCCTGAGTGCGCCCACTCCATTGCCCTACCACTTTCAAGACGCCCCCTTCTTCAGCCGGAAGACCAATTCCAGTGCGAATTCCAAAACCAAAGGAACGTGCATAGCGATAAAAATTTTCAGGCTTTAAGCGAACTCCCGCCTTGGAAAAAGAAATGTTACTCGAATAGGCCATGGCCTCTTCAAAAGTTATTTTCCCATGGGCACGTGAATCTCGAATTGTTTCTCCAAAAAGGGCAAACGTCCCATTACCAGCGTCTATTGTGTCTGTGGTCTTGATTAAATTTTCTTCAATCAGGGCGGAAGCAGTAACCATTTTAAAGGTTGATCCTGGTTCATACACAAAGCCCACTGCATTGTTACGCCAGGCACGGTCTTTGAATCCGCGATAGGAATTCGGATTAAAAAATGGATAGTTGGCTAAAGCCAATATATCACCTGTCTGGGGATCGACAACCATAACGATCCCCGTCTTTGCTTTTGTTCTTTCGCAGCCTCGTACGAGGGCATGTTCGGTAATTCTCTGCATCTCCGTATCCAAAGTCAGTCGGGCTGATAGACCATTGATGGGCTCGCGCTTTTGTTCTTGAAAGGCCGGGTAGATACGATGGCGCACATCTTGCCGCGCGTAGTTCCAACCATCAGTCCCTCTTAACTCCCGGTCCAAAGCATATTCTAGTCCCAAGAGACCATATCCATCGCGTCCCACCATGCCTAAGACTTGACCAGCCAAGCCCTCCAAAGGACAGACACGGCGTAAGTGAAGCATTTTTCCGCCGCTAGCTGTATCTGCTTGAACCGAAAGCTCTGCATTGATAACCAGTGGTTCTCCGTTTCTATCCAATATTTCTCCCCGTTTGGGCGAAAGTATTACTCGACGAAGCGACTGCATCTCTGATAATTTTCGATAATGTTTGGCCTCAAATGTCTGGATATAAGCCACACGAGCGAGCATGGCTATCCAGATCGCTAACATTCCAATGCCAATTATTACTGTTCTGTGGAGCGCCATACATTCCAAAGACCTGCAAGCCTTACCGGCTCATCTGAATCTTTTTCCGCCTTATCTCCAAAGACCAAAACCGGGTTTGATCCATAATCAAGTCCCAAACGAGTACGGGCAATTTTTTCAAGGCGTTCAATACGTTTAAGTCGATTGACAGAAACTTCAACCGCGGCAATTTCATTGATCAATTGCGCACGCTCTTTAGTGTAAGCTTGAACAGTTTTACTTTGAGTGATGTAATAGTTTTGCTTCCACACGTAAGCCACTAAGACACCGGCTCCGAGAAAAACCAATGCCATCCAGACAAATAAAGATCGTAGACGAATTCCCTTCATAGTACCTTCTCCATCACCCTCAGTTTTGCGCTGCGGGCGCGAGGATTTGTTTTTATTTCCAGAGTTGTAGCGGTGAGGGGCTTGCGCAATACTTTTCTCAACTTTTTATGATTGGAGCCGCACTGACACACAGGAAGTTCGGACGGGCAGATACAGTCCCGTTCGAACAAAGCAAAGGTTTCCTTTACTGCCCTGTCTTCGACCGAGTGATAACTCAAGACACAGATGCGGCCTCCGGGTTTTAAGTTGTGTACTACTTTATTTAGGCCGGTTCTGATCTCATTTAATTCATCGTTCACTTCCATCCGAATAGCCTGAAACACCCTTGCTAGAATCTGACTGCGATTGTTGTGGTTCAGTTTTACTGATCGTTCCACCGCTACTCTTAACAGATCGCTACGTATGCTATTTTCCTGACTCGAATTACTATGATCTTTCATACCATTTTCTGTATCACTACTTTCTTTCTCTGACAAAATGACTACTCGAGTGGCTGCCTGAGCCACTGACTGTTTAATCTCCCGTGCCATTTTTCGAGAGGCCTGGATGTCTGAATTACTTTTTAGGGCCCAAGCCAAGTCTTCTTCACTTACAGATTTCAAATATTCCCAAGCCCCTCCCTCTTCGTCGGGATTCATGCGCATATCGAGCGGAGTATTTTCTTCAAAAGAAAAACCTCTTTGCCTATCGTCTATTTGCTTTGAACTCACTCCCAAATCAAAAAGGGCTCCATCGAGTTGATTGGGGTTTACGTGATCGCTCGCCTCAGAGAATCGCGATTGTATTAGTTTGACCTTGGCAGAGTTTCCCAGAATTTCTTTTCCTTGTTCGATGGCCTGTGCATCTCTATCGATACACACTAATTTGCCCTCTTCAGAAAGTCTCTCTAAGATGGCACGGCTATGCCCGGCACCGCCAAGAGTGCAATCCAGATAAGTGCCTGATGGATTTGTCATTAAGTAAGTCAATATTTCCTTAAGCATTACAGGCACATGGTAGGCCATCAGCCATGAATTCCAGGATCATTCAGATAAAACATTTTTTCGAGTGCATCTTCTTCATTTGGAGTTACAGTTTCAAAATTTTCAGTGAAGCGCACGGGATTCCACATTCTGACACGATTCCCATCTGCTGCAAAAGTCACTTCGTTATCGATTCCCGCATACTGTAACAGTTCTTGGGTGAGCGTGAGTCTGTTTTGGCCATCCAATGTCGAACTTTTAGCCATGCTTGTAACTCGAGTACGAAATTTTGAGACTTCCAAACTTCTTCCCAGTCTTTCCAGATAGGCGACATAACGGTTCCACTCATAGACTGGATACAAGGCCAAGGTTTTATCTTCCGCAATTGTTACAACTACTACACCATCGGCTTCGGCGCGCAGCATCTTTCGAAATTCCTTGGGGAAATTCGTTCTCGCCTTGTCGTCGACTGCTACTGTCGCTTTACCTATGAAGCCGTTTAGTTCCATATTCGCATTTCAATTCTTACACATTTTTACCCAGAATCTACCATTTTTACCCAGAATGATGCAACAATATGGAGATATTTTGAATTTTTCTTATCAACATCAATTCACATTACTGCACAGGTGAGCACTAATAAATCAAAGAAATACCGTTTACATAGCTGAAGCGAGAGCAGGAACTTTTGGATTAATTATCTATTACTTATTTTAAATCAATAGCTTATAGATATTTTAAAGCTATCATCATTGACAGCGAGAATCAGTACTTAGCGATTCTTGAGAATTCGGCAAAGTCGATGTAATTAGTCTTCATCTGGAGACTAATCCAAACCCGCCCTTTTTCGCAATAGCCAACTTGACGCCAATAAGCCGACAATGAGTAGGAAAAGAAATTGCCGGTTAAAAAGCGGAATTTTGGATTGCAATATTTTTTGGGTTTGTTCCGATGAGAGTTCTGGGAAATTGGTAGTGGAATCTTTGTAATTCCAATCAAGCACTGAGCCATTTGAAAGTTCTGCCAGACGATTCAGAAATTCTGAATGGATTCCCAATCGAGATAGCTCCAGACGTTCTTTAGCTAAAGAACGAAACCCCGCTTTCCGCAAGGTATCTTGGGAATTATTCAAGTAAACGGAAAATTTTCCCGTTTCTTGCACTGAACCTTTCCATTGCCAATTTCCTGATGATACTGAAACAGGATAGCTTTCACGATGTTTTTTACCCTTGAGAATTAATTCAAGTATTGTATCACGGTCTGAATTCGTGGGCGCCTGACCCCGAATTACAAATTCTTTATCCGGGTAAACAGTTTCAATCTGGTCAATTCCATAGCCACCCCAAACCCGAGAGCCCAGTTTGGCTAAAGAACTGTAATACACTTTCCATAGTTCATTTTGTCCGCTTCTTCCGGGTTGAAAAAATAACTCCCAAGCTGCGGGAAGCGAAACACGCAATTGTGCTCCTGTTCCTGAATTGACATTAACAGCAATGAGTGCTGAGGAATCTGTTCCGAAGATGGTTTTCCAATTTGTCTCGCGCTTCCATCCCTTCCATTCTGTGGTAGAAAAGTCATTTACCCTAAAAGTTAAGGTTCCAAAGACCGCCTGCCCTTCGTCAAATGCTTTCAATACGGTGTTTAAGGAGTGTTTATAGAGATGAGAGGCATCCACAAACCCGCTTCTTTCGGGAACAGAATAGAACACTACATTAACCCCTTTTTGGGCCAGTGCGGCGGAGTCCTTTTTAATTTTATTCCAATGCTGGGGCCCTAGCCAAATTTGATCGCCCTTATTCTGTGCTTCTCTAATAGCCTCCTCCCAGTTACATATTTTTAAGCTGGGATGTTTGATTTTCAATAAGGCCTCGACGGCACCTCTCTCTGACAAATTGCCTAGGGGACTAATCAGTATAAGCTTTTTTTGATTTGTTTCCATTTGATTATTAACTTCAACTGTATCATTCCAGAAACTGAGCTGACAGATATCAACCTTTGGTCGAATAATAAATGATATCACTTTTGCGTTTTTTAATGAGTTTGCCAATTTCTCAGGCAAGTCCCATTTCGAGTAATCAGTTCCGTTAAGAAAATTTTGTGATATTGACCACAAAGTCTTTCCGTCGGCAATCAGTTTCAATTCGCATATCTGGGACTTACCGGGAAGATCTAGCTTGGCCTGCAGTACCCCTTCTCCATTGCGGCCCTCCAACAGTTCAACCTCCGATGCTTGACATTCACAGAGTGAAATAGGACGAATAT
>JBBQAD010000068.1:0-10505 GCA_038315885.1 Fibrobacteria bacterium
TATTAAGACCATTCCCGAATCAATCACTCCTTCTAAAATCTTTTCAGTGGGACGCTATGCCATGGGAATCCAATGGAGCGACGGACACAGCACCGGAATTTTTAGCTATGACTACCTGAAAGACCTAGGAGAGAAAAAGGAGTGAAATCGGGGGGGAAACTTGTTTACATCAAAAATAAGAATTCGAACAATGTGTTTTCTTTTCTTTCTTTTTTGCTTTTGATTCTATTCTCCACTGTCCTTTATTCACAAATTTCAACGAGCCCATTACCTATATCGAAACTAAGCGCTGAACAGAAATCACAGTTAGCCAAAAAAATTCAGCATTATGAAAAAAAAGGATACCGTGTAATACTGGCAGGAATGTTCCCGAATACTATTCCAGAGGCTTCAGAGAATCAGGTGCTGATTGGATATCCAACAGCCACCGAACTGGTGATTCCTCCCTCTTTTGAAGTTCCCTTAGAAAACTCAACTCGATTTTTTGTAGAGCCCGGTTTTAAAATTCACGTTGCGGGCTCCCTCAGAGGACGAAATATCACATTTCAGAATATTCCCAAAACAGAGCTCTACAAGAGCGAAAAATATTCCCATTCTAATTGGCTAGGTATTACAGTAAGTCAAAAGGGCAGCTTAAGCCTGGAACAATCGCATCTTCTGGGTTCTGATACCCTACTATACGTTCAAGCTACAGAGAGCAATCTTCGTCTAAATTGTGTTTTTTTTAAAGAAACCAGTGAGTGTCCCTTTGTAATAAACAATCATTGCAGCACCTTGAATTTTGATAATTGTGTAACAATTGCGATGCCAGAAATAAAAGCCCTTATGGATTCGAACACAGAGCTGCTTTATGAAAAAAATTCTTCTAATGAAATCTTAGCCAAGGAGAGCTTACCTCTCTCTTCAGTAAATACTGCTACAAAGAATTCAAAACTGTCACAGGGTTTGGTGTGGACTGCAGTCGTACTCGGCATTGGTACTGCTACACTCGCATATTTTTCTTATGACTATGCCAAACAGGCCGATGAAGAGAAGAAAAAACTTTCCACTCCTGGACCCACTCCGCAGGAAATTTTAGCAATGGAACAGAATTGGCAAAACTTAAGAGATAAAAGTCAGCTTTATGGGTTAAGCGCCTTTGCCACTGGGCTTGCCACCTTGGGACTTGGGCTTAGCGTATACATCGCATTTTAGATTTAAACTTTGATTTGAATAAACAAGGCCCTTTCGGGCCTTGTTGTTTTTTAGTTAATCGACTTCGAGTGAAGCTTGTTTTTTGCTTTTACACTTACTTATTTCACTCTTTTATTTCACATTGATTTGCTTGGGCTTGGCTTCTTCACGCTTGGGTAATTCCAAGGTTAGCACGCCATCCTTCAACTCAGCGTTGATGCTTTCAGCGTTCACAGCATCCGAGAGATTGAAACTTCTGCGGAATGTTCCGTAGGAGCGTTCGCTCAAGTAGTAATCTTTACGATCCACTTTTTTCTCGTTGTTGCTCGTGCCTTCAATTGATAGCACATTGTTACGTACTTCAATTTTCACATCTTCTTTCTTCACTCCCGGCATTTCCATTTCCACGACATATGATTTTCCATTATCGTGAATATCAGAAGCAGGATTCCAGGTTCTGTTCTCAGAAGCCGCTGGACTGTTGAAGAAGTCGTCGAATACGGTATCTAACCATTTGTTCTGAGTGTAAAGTGAGAGATTCATTGTTATACCTTCGGTTGATTGTTTCTATATGGAGATACAATCGCAAGTGCCATGCCAATAAAAATATGGATTCTGATTTTCCTATAAACTTGCTTGCAGTTGACCAGAATAAGGGCCATTTTTCTAGGTAAATGGATAATTAGAGGGCTTTGTTGAGCTGGGAAGGTATAACTTTACATGAAAAAGTTAAGCCCCAGTGTTTAAAAACGAAACTTCGGGGTTGAAACAACTGTCAAAAGCTGAAACATTGAGTCTTACGAAGGCTTAAATATCGCCTATTTCGGCCATTTGACTAGAATGGTATCCAATTCAGCCAATTCTTCATCATTAAAATCCAGTTTATCACTGGCTGCCAATGTTTCCTCTAATTGTGAAACCCTACTGGCACCCACCACTACAGAGGTCATTTGGGGATGCCGAAGATTCCAGCTAATGGCCATCTGAGCTAAGCTTTGTCCGCGAGACTCTGCCACCTCATTAAGTTCTTTCAATATCATCCGCCTGTCTTCTGTTATTGATTTCTCAGTCAAGGAGCGACCCGGGCGAGCGGCACGAGAATCGTGAGGAATTCCTTCCAGATAACGCGATGTTAACAGTCCTTGCGACAAGGGAGAAAAAGAGATACAACCCATCCCTTGTTCGTCGAGTTCAGCCAGCAGGTCTTTTTCAATCCAGCGGTTTAACATGCTAAAAGAAGGTTGGTGGATTAAACAAGGGGTGCCTAAGTGTCGCAAGATTTCTGCTGCCTTTTTGGTCATTTCGGCATTGTAGCTCGAAATACCAACATAAAGTGCCCGCCCACTTCGCACGATGTAATCAAGCGCTCCCATCGTTTCTTCAAGCGGTGTCTCAGGGTCAAAACGGTGGCTGTAAAAGATGTCTACATAGTCGAGACCCATTCGCTTAAGACTCTGATCTGCACTTGCAATGAGGTATTTTCTTGAACCCCACTCCCCATAGGGTCCAGGCCACATATCATAGCCCGCTTTTGAAGAGATTATCAATTCATCGCGATGAGAGCTTAGGTCAGCTTTTAACATTCGTCCAAAATTTTCTTCTGCAGAGCCTGCTGGGGGGCCGTAATTGTTGGCTAAATCAAAATGGGTCACTCCCAGGTCAAAGGCGCGACGCACCATGGCACGCCCATTTTCATATATATCAATACCTCCGAAGTTATGCCATAGGCCTAAGGAAAGTATCGGTAGTTTCAAGCCGCTTTTTCCACATCGGCGATACTTCATCGACTGGTAGCGTTTATCTGAAAAAGTGTATGTCATATTCAATTCTCCCGATATTAATACAGTTTCTATACGTTATTCATTCTCGAAGCCTCAATTGTTCGATTCCGTTCTTCCAAATGTTTCACTAATATTTCCGACGGATGAGAAGGTCTTTGTCCCTGAAAACGTTTGCTCTGGGTTCGGCAAGAATAACCCGTAGCCAAGGCATGTTCCCCATGCGTTTTTAATTTTGCAGCCCAATCCATCTCAAAAAGTTTTTTCGAATTTTCTTGCTGCTCGCTCAAGTGCCCAAAGACTCCAGCCATTCCGCAGCAACCAACCGAAACATTTTCCAAATTGAGCCCCAACAGATTAAATACCATTGCCCATTGTTTCTCTGAAGCCGGGCGCATAGATTTTTCACTGCAATGACCCAATAGGTAGTAAGTGTCCTCCAAGTTGGATTTTTCGGGCTTTGTAATATTGCCGGGCAGATCCTTCCGTTTTGACAGAACTGTGCTTAACCATTCCTGTAATAGATAAACTCTTGGGCTTTTAAATTCGGAACTAGAGAATTTCAAATACTCATCATGAAACAGCAATGCTACACTGGGTTCGATACATACAAGCGGAACATTATACTTAGCCAGCCACTGTAGATACAATTGATTTTTTTCAACGACTTTCTGAAATGCTGATAAGAAGCCCAATACATGCAGGGGCTTTCCGCTGGGAAGGTAAGGAGACAACAATACCTGATAACCCAAAGACCGCAACAGTTTTACGGTGGCACTTAATGCCTCTGTATCCAAAAAACGGGTGAAGCCATCTTGAAATAACACGACGCAATTCGATAGAGCCTTTTCTCCAATCGAATCCATATTTCTGCGCAGCGCCAGAGGCACTTGCAATTTTTCAAATTCTTTCAAAGCCTTTTTATCGGCAAGAAGTGGCGGATTTTGGATTCTAAAACAACCTTCGATTAGCTTGAGAACAATAGCGCGTTTCAGGAGGAAATTGATCAAGCCTGAAAAATGCGAGAGATAGGGTAAACTTCTTTCTAGCCAAAGAACTCCGTAGTCTCTTAGGGGCCGTAAATAGCGCTTATAATAAAAGTGACTCACTCTCGCCTTTAAATCGGGGATGTCCGCCTTGACAGGGCATAGACCCGAGCAGCCTTTACAAGCCAGACAACTTTGCATTGACTGATGAACCTCAGCAGAAAAATCATAAACACCTTGCTTTAATTGAATAGTTCGCCAGCTTCGCTTAAAGAGCGCTACACTTCTTAAGGCCAGATTTTTTAACAGACTTTGGTTGTTAACAAGATATAGATGGGCACTTAGATTTGGCCTGAAACCTTGAGATTCCAACTGCCTAAGCCACTCGCGAACCAGACCTGCACGCCCTTTGGGTGATTCAATGCGGTTGCGGGTGACGTGATAAGAAGGACACATCACTGTATTACTCTTATAATGAAAACAAAGACCGTTTCCGTTACAGTCCATCGCATCGTGATACTCATCTTGAATATCACCATCTATTTGTTTATCCCGGTGAGCCCGCAAAGGTGATTCCAGAGGATAAAGAAAGCCCTTCTCTTGCGTTCCCACCAGGGGGCTGGCTACTTTTCCAGGGTTCAAACGGTTTTGGGGATCAAAAATCCCCTTGATGCGGCGCACCTCCTGATACAGTTCTTTCCCGAAATAATCAGGCGCGTATTCACTTCGAAAACCCTTGCCATGTTCGGCCCATAACAGGCCTCCGAATTTTCGCACTAGGGCGTGCACCTGGTCGGTTAAATTCCGAAGTCGCTTTTCATCTTCCAAATTCTGAAAATCCATGCAGGGCCGAACATGTAAACAACCCACATCGACATGGCCATACATGGCAAACTGCAATCCGTTTTCTTTCAACAATTTTCTCAATTCGCTTACATAAGCGCAGAGCTGCGAAGGAGGAACGGCGGTATCTTCAATAAAAGGCATAGGTTTTTTGCGTCCAGGCGTTTTGGCGAGTAGGCCTACCCCTTTTTTGCGCAATTCCCATAAAGCTTCCCGTTCGGAGTCATTTTTAGTGATATAGTGACCCAATGAATTGGAAAGTCCGTCGGAATTATGGCTTTTTTCCCGAAGTATATCACTTAGCTTCTTCACTGTATTCTCTAATTCGTCAGCATTGTCGCCAGTGAATTCAACCAGATTTATCGCTTGGCAGCTCGAGTTACTTTTCGCATCTATTTTTAGATGCAAATCAAGTGAAGCATTCAATTCTATCTGAGACAGATTACTTGGTGAGGCATCCAATACTGCGGGCTCAAGCAGATGGCCTACTTTTTCAAAGACCGAATCTCCCCGCGCCAAACTTAAGACCCGGTCATCAATCGTCTCAATCGAACTGGGATTCCAGTGTAACAATTCATCGGCAGAAGCTAAAGCATCCTCAAATGTTCCATAGCGAATTAGTACCATTCGTTTGCAGCTGGGCAGGGGAATAAGCTTGAGTTTTGCCTCCGTTACTATTCCCAATGTTCCCTCAGCTCCGCAAATAAGAGCATTCAGGTTTAGGCTTTCTTTTTCAGCATCCCAGGCATGCGCCAAGTTATAACCGGTTAAAAACCGATCGAGTTTGGGAAAGCTTTCTTCAATCAAGGTCTGATTGCGGCGTAATAAGGCTTCTACAGATTGAAGCACAGTTGCCGTGCTATCCTTTTTTTGTTTTTGATCAAGTAATTCATGACCTCTTATGGGACGACTGTGTATCTCAGAACCATCTGCCAGTACTGTTCTGAGCTCAAGCACATGCTCACTGGTTCTACCATAGAGCCGTGAACCTTCGCCGCAGGCATCTGTGGCAATCATTCCTCCAATGGTCGCGCGATTGCTGGGCGATAAGGAGGGTGCAAAAAAAAGTCCATAGGGTTTCACAGCATCATTAAGTTGATCGAGAACAACCCCGGGTTGCACCCGCACCCAGCGCTCCTGTACCTGTATCTCTAAAATATTAGCCATGTACCGGGAGAGGTCGATTATGATACCGACATTGAGCGATTGACCGTTGGTACCAGTTCCTCCCCCGCGTGCAGTGAAACTGAGTTCCAAAAATTCTTCTTCATTCGCCAAGGTCATAATCAGGCCTACATCGGAGCGTTTTCGCGGATGTAACACAGCCTGCGGGAGCAATTGATAGATGCTGTTATCGGTAGCCGCACACAAGCGAGCTGCCTGCGAAAGCTCAATATCACCTGCAAATCCGTTTGACTTTAACTTTTGGGCAAAGTGTTCTATAACTTCGGGAAACTCAGGAAGGGAATCCAGTCGGGGTAAGGTCTGTTGATTCTCGAACAAAGAGCTAATCCTAGAGGAGTGAATCAGTTAATCACCCAGAAAAAGGGTTGATTTACTGTAACTTAACTTAGACAAACTAAAAACTTAACTTTCTTGATCTTCCAATTACTACTAGTCGCATGGGTAAGGCGCCAAGAAACAGTACGTGAGGTAAAGATTTAAGTCCTTGCCTCTGAATTTGCATTGATTCAAGCGACTATCAAAAATCGCGAAATCTAGAGAGAGAATTGTTCTTCCCTTCAAAATTCTCAAACTTTTTCCGGTAGGCTGTAGATTCCGCCTGCCGAACGCAATCGATTGCGCTATATTTTAGTCTTATAAGGCTTTTTTTTTAGGATTCCAGAAAACGATTGCAGATGGATACACTCGAAGAAATTGCCAAACAGTTGGGCGTATCCTTAAGTACCGTTTCACGGGCTTTGGCCGGAAAAAAAGGAGTTTCGGCTGCCAAAAGACAACGCATTGTGCAACTCTCCCAGCAACTCGGAATTGAACCTAATCAGTCTGCATCCTCCCTTCGAAGCGGTACCGCCCAAGGTGTAACAGTTTTCGCCAGCATCCGTGCTACCGAAGTGGTACACAGACGCAACCATCTCTTGATAACCGAGGCCAAGCAGGCCTTTGGTTCAGTGCGCATGGTGATTGTTAATGAAGAAGAAAATATCAATCGACTACTACGCCAAACCTTTGCACAAGGCACGCGGGCCCTTTTTTTTGGAGGCTTTACTCCAGAATTAGACGAATCGACCCTTCATTGGGCGAAAGAGAATCAATTGATCCTCTGCGGAGTTGATAGCGACATCCCCGGCTTTGATACCATCAGAATAAACCGGTCTATCGGAACCTACCAAGCGGCCAGGCTTTTTCTCCTAAGCGGCAGAAAAAATATTCGTTACATCTGTGCAAGCACTTTGGACGCTCCCGATTCGCGTCTGCAAGGAATAATTCAGGCTTATCAGTCCTTAAACAATGAACTGGATTCCAGATGTCTTGTTTCACTTCTGGGAGCGTCCTATTCCATCGGTTACCGTTTAGGAAAAGAGTTACTCAGTCAAGGTGCTGTGGATGCTGTATTTGGCTACAACGACCAAGTGACCATTGGTATTTATAAGGCACTTTGTGACCAAGGGATTCGAATTCCCGCCGATATCGCTTTGATTGGTTTTGATAACCTTGATGTCGGGGAGTACTTGTCTGTTCCACTCACATCTGTAGCTCAGCCCATGCAGGAATCGGTCGATGCTGCCATTCAATTGATCCAATGGAGAATTGAAAATCCCCATTTGCCATGCAAAACCATAACGCTGCCGACTCGATTGATTGCGCGCGACAGTGCCCCCATAGGCGATCATTCCCTCCGTGAAGAAATTTTCTCTGTCCCCGGAGAATTCCAGTGAACCCAGATGAGTGTGTTCGGCAAAGAAAACAACAATAGAAAACAACTTTTTATCAATAACTTTAAAAATTAAAGTGAAGGAGAATAACATGAAGAAAAAAAGAGTAGCCCATGTCGGAATCGGCAGCCGAGCTGGAATGTTTCTTAACGCGGTCATGAAGACCTATGCAGAAAGCCATGAATTGGTTGCCGTGTGTGATATTAACCGCACGAGAATGACCAATGTCATTAAGCATCACTGTGAAAAGTACAACTATCCCGAAGTGCCTATGTATAGCAGTTCCGACTTCGATAAAATGATTCAAGAAACCAAACCAGAAATCGTAATTGTCACCAGTATGGACAGAACTCACCATACCTATATCATTCGCGCCATGGAATTGGGCTGCGATGTGATCACTGAAAAACCCATGACCGTAGACAACGAAAAATGCCAGGCAATCGTCGATACCGTTGCCAAAACCGGCCGAAATATGAAGGTCACCTTCAACTATCGCTACGCGCCAGTTCACACAAAAATAAAAGAGCTTATTTCTAAAGGTGAAATCGGCGATGTCACTTCGGTCCATTTCGAATGGCTCTTGGATACCAAGCATGGTGCCGATTATTTTCGTCGTTGGCATCGTGACAAGGTCAATAGCGGAGGCTTATTGGTTCACAAGGCAACCCACCATTTTGATTTGGTCAATTGGTGGATTAACAGTCAGCCGGAAACTGTTTATGCCATGGGACGATTGGCATTTTATGGCCGCGAAAACGCCGAAGCGCGAGGCGAGACTAAATTTTACTCTCGTGCCACAGGCTCAGAAAACGCTAAGAACGATCCCTTCGCCCTGCATTTAGATAAAGATGACGGCCTTAGGGGAATGTATCTCGAAGCCGAGCATGAAGACGGCTATCAGCGTGACCAATCTGTCTTTGGATACAATATCAATATCGAAGACAATATGGTGGTCGCAGTGAGATACAAAAACAAGGCTATCATGAGTTACAATCTCAACGCCCACTCACCCTGGGAGGGTTTTCGAGTCATGTTTAATGGTACCAAAGGCCGACTTGAACTAAACGTCAAAGAAAATACCTATGTATCCGGTTCCAAGGAGGATACCAACTTGGCAGAAAATCGCAATAAGGAAAATGTCGTCGAGACGAAGTGGCCGCGCATTATTCTCCAACATCATTGGGGCAAACCGATGGAAGTCGAAGTTGAAGAAGCCAAGGGGGGCCATGGAGGGGGCGATGTTAGACTGTTAGATCATATTTTCTTGGGCCGTCAGGACGACCCATTAGGACATGCTGCCGGATGGATGGATGGCGCCATGAGCATTTTGACTGGTGTAGCTGCCAATAAATCCATTGCAACGGGTCTACCCGTTCAAGTAAAAGATTTGGTCAAGTTCTAAATCGATCAGTAAACAAAGACAAAGCTTCAGCATCCTTGGGATGCTTATCTTTCATGTATGCCTATTCTGCCGAAGCTTCTTGTCATAGCCGGTTCTGACAGCGGGGCCGGTGCGGGTATTCAAGCTGATTTAAAAACAGCCTCAGCCTTGCACTGTTATGCGACTACGGTTATTACCGCAGTTACAGCCCAAAATACCTTAGGCGTCCAAACTGTATTTTCTCTCTCAGCGGAGCTTGTAATACAGCAGGCCGAGGCTGTTTACCACGATATCGGGGCAGATGCCATCAAAATCGGTATGCTGGGAAACCTTTCCATTGTAACAGCCGTCGCAAACTGTTTGTTAACATGGCTCAAAGCTCGAAAGGAAGCCGGCAAGGAAAAAATTCCCATTGTACTCGATCCCGTTTTCAAATCCAGCAGCGGACATAATCTATTGGACGATTCAGCGATGGCGGCATTACAGAAGAAACTTTTTCCGATAGTTGATGTATTGACTCCCAATTCTTTGGAAGCCAGTATCCTTTTATCGACCGGTCCTATCACCCGCTTTTGGCAAGCCAGAGAGGCCGCCCGCTCCCTTTGTGAACAGGGTCTTCCTGCGGTCTACCTCAAAGGCGGTCATCTAGAAGAGAAGGAATGTCTAGATGTCCTGTGCTTCAAATCCAAAGAAGGCAAGATATGCGAAATGAATTTCGCTGCGTCTCGTATAGAGAATAAGGAGTTTCATGGAACCGGCTGCACGCTGTCCTCCGCGATTGCTGCTTATTTGGCCCATGGAGAATCATTGCCCTCAGCCTGTCAACATGCCAAGGAGTATGTAACACAGGCAATAGCTAGGGCTGCCCAGGGTTCTGGGCAGATTGGAAAAGGAGCCTTAGCCCTCCATCATTTTTAATAGGCTTAAGACATTGCCTAAGCTTTCTACCTCTGAAGAAGTTGATTTTTACTTGAGCATCCATGGAGCTAAACTTGAAAAAAGACGAAATTGGTGCGAATCTAGCCGAATCTCTGTATCAAGTACAACATAACAATCTGTTCAATAGTTTTTAGATGCTCGGCATTTTCAAGCGTTGTCCTACTTTAAGCAAGCTTAATTCACTGTCTCTGTGCCTTGGGTGTGGGTTTATTACCTAAGGTTTAAGCGGGGATCAATTTTATATTTTTTTGTTATTAATGAGGAGGAAAACATGAACCTAGGTTTAAAAATTGCCTTGGCAGGCATTTTCGCTTTTAGCGTCAACGTTATGGCGGGCTTTAATGTAAAGTTGCTCGGTGAAGCCGATTTGAAAACTTTTCGCGATGGGAAAGCGTGTAGCACTCCACAAGCTTCCTGGTATAGAGATTCCATATTTTTATACATAGAATCAGGGGCTGCAAAATCCTGCGAAGGCAACATAGGCCTCACCTCATGGCCAGCCAGT
>JBBQAD010000220.1:0-6355 GCA_038315885.1 Fibrobacteria bacterium
GTAGCGTCAATTACAATATCAGCCCTTAAAAGGCCCTTTCCATGGGCATTGGCCACCACAAGGCCTTTGATTGTAGAATTACCACTGTTACTCCTATTCTCTAAATCAGAGAGAGTCTTCGTTAGTAACACTCCACAGGCAATTGTACCAAACCAAACTTGGCCGCCTGCTTCTGCAAGTTCCCGCAAATACCAATGCATTTTTGCTTCAACATCCCACCCATTGGCCTCTTCTTTCGCCTCCAGCGTCTTCACAGAGCAATGTTTTTTTACCCTGGCGAGCCGCTGCAATTGCTGCTGAAGCGCCGCCTGTGCCTCCCCCAATAACAATCACTTGATAAGTTCCCCATTCGGGTATTTGCTCGGGGCTATGCTCTAGCCATTGAGTACCTTCTTGACCTCCTCGCAAATTCTGATGGAGTTCACATATTCTTAAACCATGCAGCTCTGTTTGTTTAACTACGCTGTCCGATTTTACAAGACTATTTCTCTGTGGGGCGGGGACCCATGTCTGCCTTATCTTCGATTCTGGAAACTCTGAAGGGGAGACGTGTTCAATTTTATTTTTGTTAACATTGAAATCTTTACAGATACTTGCTGCCAAGGCCACACCGGCATGCATAAAATTAAAGGGCTTTACAAGTTCTTCAACTGAGAACTGAGAGAGTGATGTGCAGGGTCCCAAAACATATAGGTTCTCTTGAACTGTTTTGAAGGGCTTGATATCAAACGTATCCGCATTTTGAAAAAGAGATTCCAACTGGAAATCGGTCGGGAGCCCGTCCATGCGGTCAGAAGGAAGGGAATAGAGATAATCACTGGTCATCTTTTGCCCCGGACGCCAGCTAAGCAGGCGTGCGACTGTTTCAAACGCCTTGAAAGTATTTACAAATAAAATCGTAACAATTGCGCAGGGGCGCATAAAATTTGCAAGGCAGTAATACGCTCTAAGGCCTGATTTATCTGGGCATTTTTGCATTGATGGGTCAAGATGATAATGGGAGTCGAATCGGGATCATGCTCTGGTTTTTGTAATAGTGCACTGATAGACACACCGCATTCACCTAATATTGTGGTCACTTTGCCGAGGATACCGGGTTTATCAATGGCCATCAATCGAATATAAAACTCGGTCTCCAACTCTTCGACGGGAACCAAAATTGCCTTTCTATCTTCCCGAAAATATCCCATGGGTAAAGGTTTGGGATCTTTGGATAACATGCGGCGGGCAATTGATACAATGTCTCCTACGATGGCCGATGCAGTGGCACTCTTTCCGGCACCGGCTCCCGTGAGTAATATCGGGCCTACTTCGGATGTTTTTAAAAAAACTGCATTGGTTACACCATTTACATTTCCAAGTAGATGACTCTTTTTAAGAATGGCTGGATAGACGCAAGCTAAAATGCGCCCATCAGGACGCTGTTCTACAACCCCCAACAATTTGATTACATAACCTAATTCGTGAGCGGTGGAAATATCAAGCGCAGAAATATGACGAATCCCCTCTACCAAGAGAGATTCATAGGGAACATATTTAGCTGAAATCAAGGAGGCCAAAAGCGATACCTTGTGCACTGCATCAATGCCATCAACATCAAAAGAGGGATCTGCTTCGGCATAGCCCAAACGTTGAGCCTCTTTTAAGACAACTTCAAAGGAGCTTTGCTTGCTGCTCATTTCGCTAAGGATGTAATTACAGGTTCCATTGATTATACAGGCCAGACCAAGAATATCATCAGCAACCAGGCCTTCTTGTAAGGAACGGATAACTGGAATCCCTCCTCCTACTGCGGCCTCAAATTGTAAGCAAAGATTTTTTTCCGTTGCCAGGGGAAAAAGTTCAGAGCCATATTTTGCAAGTAGGGCTTTATTGGCAGTGACAACATGTTTCCCGTTATTTAAAGCCTGAGTGATCCACTGCCGGGGTAAATCATAGCCGCCAGCCACTTCGATCAAGATATCCACTGCCGGATCTTTGGTAACTGAATTGGCATCGGTAGTGATATTTGAGGCCTTATCGCTAAATTTCTGTAACTCTTCTGAACTTATGCTACAGAGGCTGTGAATCTCTAGATCGAGACCAAATTCTCTTTTAAAAAAATCGTGATTTTTGTCGAGTAACTCGACTACACCTTTTCCCACGGTCCCAAGCCCAATTTGTCCAATACGAATTTTCATAGTGAAAGGAATGTAAATCTATCCGCTCGTCTTGACAGCGTTTTTAGCCTGGCGATGGAGTTTCTTCAGGCCCGAAGTGGTGTTTAACCGGTAAATTTGTTGGTTTGAAGCCCTTTTTCCCTTAATGCTAAAATTTTGGAGCAGGGCGAGGTACTGAGGGACTCGCTCAGGCTTTCTTTTGGGACGATGAGCGAAAGTAAAAACAGTCTTTTAAAAACCAGGTTGCTTGCTCAATTGTCTAGATGTTACCAGTCTACCTCCACGTTTTCGCCAACGAGTTGCGCACTAGTGGAAGTATATTCATGAATTTCTATACGATTACCGTCTGGGTCTTGAATCCAGGTCTGCCAAGACTGATCACTGCCAAGTAATTTTTTACTGCATTCAACTCCCTGTGAATTTATTTCTGAGATTGTGGAATCGATGTTATCAGTCTCCAAACAAAAATGCACAATACCGGTATTCTGGATTTGCAAATTGGGTTTCTCAAAAACTTCAATGAAATTCATTTCACCGAGTTTGAAATAGGCTCCGATAAACTTGTCTCCTTTTTGAAATTTGAACTTTACTGGAATTTTTAAGATATCGCTATAAAAGTGTATCGTATTTTGCAGGTTAGAAACATTCAGGCAGACATGGGCTAAACGGGTGATCATTTTTACCTCGCGTTATGGAATAGTGCAAACCGCAACTCCCCATTACCTAGGGCTGAAATATAAATGAAACAATATTGGAGCTAATGAATTATTAATTGCTTCATTAAATGTAAAAGACTGGACCAAATAACAAAAAGTGTTGAGGACCGAGCGGGCTAACAATTAAAGCTCTACCCACCATATTCCTTTTGCATTCGGATTTTCATTTCTTCAGGACTCACATCTTCTATTCGTTGTGCCAACATCCAGATGTGTCCAAAGGGATCCATCAGAGTTGCAGTTCTATCGCCATAGAATTGGGTCACAAGTGCTTTTTTTATAACCGCTCCAGCTTCAGTCGCTTTTTCCACTGCAGCATCCACGTGTTCTAGGTAGATACACATTCCCACCGTACTGCCATTTAAAGTACTGGGACATCGAGTTACCGCATCGGGCATCTCAGGAAATTCATCGGCTAACATAATGCGCGAGTTTCCAATTTGTAACTCAGCATGCCCAATTTTTTCGCCCATTTCAAGGCGATAAATTTCTTTGGCTCCAAAAGCCTTTTCGTAAAAAGCGATGGCCGTTGCTGCATTTTTTATGGATAAATAGGGTGTTACAGAGTGATATCCCTCGGGTACTCCGGGAAATTGATCTGACATAGAGCCTCCAACAGTAAAAGTGGATAATAATCTACTATGTCTGAAACAAACGAAAAGGCTTTGAACAGCAAGTTAGGGTTTTGCCCCATTCATAATTGAACAGTATCCACGGAAAACGAATGTTCTCGTCGCTCAGCGAATAAGAACTCCCGAAACTAACACCCAGGTATTTTTGTTTTTAATTGGAATTGCAGCAAAGTGGTTAAGATTCCAATTTGAAAACATGTCCACATCATGCTTTTCATTTTTCAGATTGAATTGTCGGTTAATGTTGGATGTTTCAGCCAACTTAGTCTCTGAGGATGGGCTGTCTAAAACCAAAAGATTGGTGATGGTAGAGGCAAGAGTATGATCTTCCCACGACCATACCAATTTGTTTGAGCTATCAAATTCCACTGCGTGAGGTCCCTTGCCCTCTTGGCCATGACCCAACCAATTTGCAACAACAATGTTTCCATTTTCTAGTAGATGAAAGCCAGAGTACCACTTTTGTCCGACATTAGAGTTACCACCTAAAGTTTTGACAACTTTACCTTGTTTATCAATTTCTATTACTGTTACTGTTTCACCAGTTGTCGCCCATGTGTTGCCATTGGGTAGCCTCCATGCCTTATAACCCTTGCCTGGGAGAGTAGCTTTCCAGACTATTTTTTTGGAAAAATCTCCTTCGAACACCTGATGCGGCGAGCTACCCGTAAACAGTAGATTTCCACTTTCCAAGACTCGGGCAATGCGTAAATCTCCCAGACCTAAATAGTTAACAGAACGAACTGTTTCTCCTGATGAATTGATTTCAGTAAATGTGATGCCACCTTGATTACTGCCTATCAGGGTGTTTCCATTCGCTAATCGCCGAGCAGTTTGGATATCCTTAAACTTGGTAACGGACCAGCTTGACTGCTTTCCGGTTTCTAAATCATATTCATTCGCTCCGCTTCCGTGGCTGAGCAGTACCTTATTCCCAGGTATAATTTGCAAATCACGGGCTCCACCCGGAATAGCTACCGACCAGGATTTGCCTCCAATCTGATCGACTCGAAACAAGCGGTTTTTGCCATTATCGACAGCCAAAAAGTCATGTTTGATTTCGGAATACCCAATGGACAGTGAAAAAAGAAAAAAGGCTAACAATGTTTTCATTTGATTCTCCCCAAAGAAAATCTAAGAATATTTAAATCAGTTAAGAAGGCAAACCGGATTCAATACGTAAAAACCGTTGTTTACTTCGGTAGAACACTTCGACCCAGAACGGATTTATAGGATTGATTGGGAGACAGTATGCCGATAAAGCTATGGATATGGGGTTTTTGTGGGATTTTTTGATCTTGAACTAAGGATATACTGGTTGTAGTCAGTAGAAATTCAAATACCAAAGTTTCGGCTTCTGGTAAGTTTGTTACTGTAATTGTTTTCATTCCTTTTACCGAAACGATTTTCATAGGGCCCTTGGTCAAAGTGTTCCACTGATGTATTCTCAATATTTTTGCCTGATCAGGTACATTCAAATCACGTTCTTTTCCAGGATTTTGAGTCCATTTCGGAAGATTGTTCCAAACAATCACATTTTTTTCGGAACCTTTATAGTAATACTCTCCCTTTGAATAGGGGTCAGCCTCTATTAATTTAGTCTCTGAAATAAGTGAAATTGCTGCCTGGTAGGCCTCACCTTTTAGATTGGGTTTGTAAGGCTGCATGCTTTTTGCCATTCCGTAAATTTTATCTGATGAATCTAGGGCGAATACCTGCCAAGGTAAAGCAAATTTGGTGACCGGTGTTTTTTTGTCGTTCCCTACAATTCCGAAATTGGCAAAAACGCACGTAAACATTCTTTTGGCTGCATATTCTTCACTTATATCCTGAGAATTCCCTTTGAAACCAAATTCTGTAGCATAGAATTGTATATCTCTTGTTATTCCCGATGCTTTTTTCACCTCATCGAAATCGGATTGAGGTGAAAAATTCCAGAAGAAATTTCCACTGCCTACAACTTTTTCAATCGGAGCAAGTTTTGCATCATTATAGGTATGCAAATCAATACCATCTAATTTTCCCGAGTTTAACAAATCGGCAATCGCAGGCAGATAGCCTTTTATTGTATGATCTCCAAAGGCATTCTCTGCCATGTAGCCACCGGGAAATACTTTCCCCTTGCTATAAGACTTGTGAACGCCATCTGCTAAACCAGAAAGCATGTTATGATACTCTTCCTTTGTAATGATACCTGGTAGATCAGGTTCATTTATTGCCTCAAACATTTCAATTCCCCAATTTTTAATCCCCTGAGAAATTAACCAGGAGCTATTGGGAGCAAAGCGTTTAGCAAAAGAGTTACCGACTTCAAACCAGGTGGCCGAGTCACGGGGAGGACTGGTATACTCGTGATACAATTCAAATAGAATGATGGGCGTGATGCCCTGCTCATGGGCTTTTAAAATAAATCCATCAAGCTTTTCGGCTACGCCTTTGCCATTTTGGTAATAGGCAGACGGATAAAGATTTACTCGTAAATGGGTGGCTCCCATGGCGGCAAGTGCCTGCATTTTTTCAATGGCCCGGTCATCAAGTGTGCCATTGACGAAATTCCCAGCTCCAGTGGGGACGGGGCTTCTGGGAGCGGAGAATGCAGAAAACGCAGCGAGGGTTAAAATTTGATAAAAAAAGAGTCTATTTCGTTTCATAAACTCAATTTAGGCTTAATCATGAATTAAACAGGACAAAGTTTAGGCCTAATTCTATTAGGCTAGAGTTTTTTTTAAACAACTTTCAACACTTTTAAGCTTTTAAGGTGTCAATCGAATATTGAAGAATTTTTTCATCTCAAGTGATTAAGATTAAATTTTCCTGTTGGGCTTGAGCGATGAGCATTCGATCAAAT
>JBBQAD010000025.1:0-14323 GCA_038315885.1 Fibrobacteria bacterium
CCGCGAACAGCGCGAACACCCCCGAACCTTCGCCTCCTACACCTTCGTCTATCCCGTCCTATCCAGAAGGCTAGGTGGTGTATCCATCGGCATAAACGTGAATATCGACAAGAACTGCAACTTCGATTGCCCCTACTGCCAGGTCGATAGAAGCATTCTTCCCAAATCCATCCCCGCCGACCCACCTGTAATCCGAAAAGAACTAGAAAGCCTCCTCTCCCAAATCGACAGCACAGGAATCTGTCGCATGGAACGCTTTGCCAACATCGAAGATCAATACAAGCATCTATTGGATTTTGCCTTAAGCGGAGATGGGGAGCCGACTTTAATTTCCAACTTTGCCGAGGTCTGCCAAACTCTCTATGAAGTACAAGAAAATTCCCATCTTAATTTTCAACTCACTCTTATCACTAATGCAACTCTGCTCAATCAAAAACGGGTAATTGAAGGATTATCTTGGCTATGTAAACAGAAGGGCGAAGTCTGGGCCAAACTCGACGCGGGTACAGATGAATGGTATCAGAAGGTTAATGTTTCCAAGGTATCACTCGATCAGGTTGAGAAAAATATTATTCTCTGCGCACAACAATTTCCCACGAAAATTCAAAGTTTATTTTGTGCCTTGCATGGAGAAGTTCCCGGTGAAAATGAACTGAAGGCCTACTTGCAACGATTGAAAAATATTCATGCCTCTGGAGCCACGATACTAGAAGTTCAATTGCATACTTTAGCTCGTGTCCCTTCAGCCAATTGGTGTTCGGCGGTAGATGAAAGTTTCTTAACGAATCTGAAAGAAAGAATCGAAATGGAAACGCCTCTACGAGCGCATATTTACGGAGTCTATGGCTCATAATCGGGTGGACATTCAAGTTCGAAGTCGAATTTACTTCATTCAGTGAAAAACCAAGTATAACATGCCTTATTCCATTGCCTTTCTCCAGTTACTCAATGCCATTGCCGCCCTCAGCAGTATCTGGCTTTACTTTTTTCAACTGTATCTCTGGGGTCATCAGGCGATATTTCTCAGTCTTGTGTTTGGCATATTGCTTTCTTCAATCACATTACTGATTATGGGAATTTGGATTATCACCAAGAGTTTCACTTTTGAATGGCTGTTTCATTTCTTATGGGCATTGTTGTGCGAAGCAAGCCTGTTTAGCGTTGCTTTTCTTTTACTTCGCTCGCTTGGCATACTCGAATGGCATTGAATTTAGACGAACAACCTTTTGATGAACAAGGTTTGAATGAGCGCCGTTTTGAAGAAAGTTGGTTTTACCAGGCTTCCGCCGATTTTGATAGAGATGCCTTTTTAGATAAAGCAGAGAGCCATCATGCCTTTCGTGTGTTACGGTTAAAGGTAGGAGACAAGATTGTTGTCAGCAATGGGCAAGGTGAAGCCTGGTGGTGCACATTGGGTGAGGAGAGCGGAAGTCATACATCCCTCATTCCCTTTGAACCCATTGAACGAGTACCTCGACCGCAGGCAGAATACTTGTTGCCCATTTTAAAGGGCCGAGATGTAGAAGACCCGGTAGAAGCTCTGTGTCAATTATCTATTCGTCGTATTCAATTGGTACTCACACACTATTGTGAACGCTTTAGAGGCAAAGACTATACAAAGCTGTTAGAAAGGCTTTCAACAAAAGCAATTACCGGATTGAAACAGGCTAAGAAACAGTGGTTGACTGAAATTTTGCCTCCCATTGAATTAGAAGAGTGGAAACAACTAAATCCGGAGACGCCGCTCATAATCTGTGAAGCCGGTTTGGATAGAGTCCCAAAAACCTTACGATCCAATTACTCGATTCTAAGTGGCCCAGAGGGTGGGATTTCTCCGCAAGAATTGAAAGAATTAAATCTTCGATCGAATTGTTATCAGATTGGTCTGGGTCCCACGCGTATTCGGGCCATACACGCTCCCTTGGTCGCCTGTGGTAAGCTGATGGGATTAGGGCTTTTGTAACTCAATTTTAAATGTCAATTATTTAAAATTTTTTTGTAACTCTTCATTAAAGAAGAAATCAATTATCCAAAATTCAGATATTGTATCAGAATAAACTATTAATTAAAGCGATAACTTAGCAATAGCTGGCTGATAGCTAGCCGATACCCAAACGATAATCGCATGTTATACTATGGTCTTTTTATGCCGATATGCCAACCAAAATGGCAAGCCAATCAGGGCGGTAACCAAGACACAAGCGTGATACAAAGCTAAAATTTCACTGCCACCATTTTGCAGGCCTACTAAGCGCAGAAGTACTTCTCCGGCTGCTTCAGAGACCCCCAAGCCTCCCGGAGAAAGCGGAATACCGTTGATCATGGTAATGAGGGGTGCTGCAAAAGAAAGAGGTTTTAGACCAATTGACAACCCTAAGCAACGCGAAGAAAAGAAAAACACAAAGATGATTCCCACATGCACCAAACCAGTTAGACCTGTTGAGAGCAAAAGAATAAAGGGCTTTTTTCGATAAAAATGCAGAGCCTCGCAGGCTGTGGCAATGGCTTTTTTCCCGGGCAAATGGGTTCGACTGAAAAATTCGAGCAGTTTAAAACCCAGCGGAGAGATAAACACTCCCAGCATAAGAGTGGCAATCAGCCAGCAAGCCAGATAGAAGAAACTATTGGTCATTAATTGTGGAGAGGAGAGAGCTAATTTAAAATTTAGGAGTGTAACGACTAATCCCGTGCAAAGAAGTCCGTACAAACCAATCACTCTATCCATTACAATCGAAGACAGGGCCTTCATTTTTTGGCCTTGGCTGTTCTCCCGATAGACATAGAGGCCCTTTACAAAATCGCCCCCTGTGCCACCGGGTAAGAGAATGGAGAAGAACATTCCGATCATATGCACTTTAAAGGAGGGAACCCATCGTGCAGGAATTCCCGTGGCACGTAACAGTAAAAACCAACGAAAACAAGCCACCAGCGCCAGCAGAAAATAAACTATCGCTGCCAAGACAAACCAAAGGGGTCGCGTATGAATAGCTTTGGCAAGTAATTCCAAATCCAAAATTTTCAGATGAACTAATAGGTAGAGAATGAAAATTCCTGCTAAGGGTTTCCAAGCCAACTTGAGTGTTCGATTAAATACAGATTGATTTTGCAAACTTGCCTTTATATCACTAGAAGTTGTATTTATTCAATTTTCAGACTCTGCATAGTTTGAACTACACCTGGCTTAGCTTCATTCTGTAAATCGTGGGTACCGAAGGGATTCTCTGAATTTGTTGAGATTTGCGATTCTTCTAGCGCATCTTCAAAGAGATCGGATTGATTGTAATTCTTTAAAAAACTGCGCCGATGCACGGGGCAAGGTCCGCAACGGCTAAGGGCGTCTGTATGTGCGCGGGTGGGATAGCCCTTATGAATAGCGAAACCGTATTCTGGATACATCGCATCTAACTCTACTAGCATTTCATCGCGTTTAACTTTGGCTATTATCGAAGCCGCTGCAATTGACGCAGAGCGGGAGTCTCCCTTTACCAAAGCACATTGTGGAAACTGTAATTGAGGAATGGTTTTATTGCCATCGACCAGAACCATTTTCGGCTGGGCACCAGACTGTTCCAGTGCTCTTTTCATAGCTAATAGTGATGCCTGTAAAATATTCAGTCTATCAATTTCAGTTTCACTACAGATTCCGATACCCCAAAAGAGAGCGCGCGATTTGATTATATCCACCAATTCCAACCGTTTTTTTTCACTTAGTTTTTTGGAATCGTTGAGGCCATCGATGGCTTCGGCTTCGAGATCAAGTACAACGCAGGCTGCTACTACAGCCCCCGCCAAGGGACCTCTACCTACTTCGTCTACACCCGCTAAAACTCCATGGATCTGAAACATGGAACAATCATGTATCCAGAGTGCACTGGGCTGGATAAGGGAGTTCCCCTTTAAGAGATTTTTTTGGGGACTCTTAAGGGATTTCTCGCTGGAAATATCCGAAAAATCAGTTTGTGAAAAAGAATTCAAATCTGAGTCCCAAGCGAGAGGCGAAATTGGGTAGCATCCACTTGCTGGCTAGTACTTCCATCATCCAGAGAAAGCGGAATAATTTTCTTTTCCGCAAAGCCCTGTATCACTTGCCAATACCAGGCATGTTCCAATTGTAATACCAACTTGCTACAAGTTTCTGCATCACAATCGGGGGGCAATTCAATGCTACGCTGTAACACGATTTGACCTTGATCGTAATTCCGGTTGACCATGTGAAATGTTACACCGGAATACCAGCACTGGTGTTTGATCACCGCTTCGTGAACATGGGAGCCATAATAACCCTGACCACCAAAAGCCGGGAGCAGAGCAGGATGCACATTTACAATTCGATTGGGCAGCGCCATTAACAAGGCATCGGGAAGCTGTTTCATATAGCCGCAGAGTACACAGATATCAATTTGAGCGGCTAATTCGCATAAGCGAAGAGCCAACTTTTCGGGGCTTCCCTCGCTTTTTTCACTGAGATGATAGGTAGCGCAACCAAAGTTGCGAGCCTTCTCTAAAGCCCCACTCTTGCTGTTATTGGAGACCACGAAGCACAGCTCTGCGTTGAGGCGGCCATCGGATATGGCATCCATAATGGCTTGTAGGTTAGAGCCGGCGCCAGAGGCTAGCGCAGCAATTCTTAAGCGAGCTCCAGGCTTTATCGAACTGGAAGCATCGGTTAAAATGCTTCCATCGTTTTTCTTAGCGCTTGCTGTATTGATCTGTTTGTTCTGATCGGACACAGAGCAAAAGTAATTTGCTCTGTCTTAAAAAGAACTAGGCCTGAGCCTTTTCTTCGCTCAGCACTTCTTCAGCGGCTAAGCTGCGCGCTTCCAAAGACTCTGTTTCGGTAAGGGTAAAGCTCGCCGTTTTAGCCTTGGCCTTGGTGTTTGCAGTGGTTTCGAAAAATTCGGTTTTAGAACCGGTCTTCTTCGCGTACTCCCCATGCGCCACCTGGGGCTTACCATGTTTACGGAACAGGTGCTTGACCAGTGTACCAAAACCGCGCATCACGCGATAGCGTTCGTATTTATCAGTGAGGGCGAGCACCGCCTGCTTAAGCATATAAGAGGGACGTAGGTAAAATTCGCGTCTGGCCTTATCGCAGAAATCCACCAAGTCTTGGGGAGTCAGATTATCACAGCGCACTGTGGTGTTATGATTGCCTTCGCTATCCAACCACTTATCATAGTCATCTGACATGAGGTTGCCGCCCTTTTTGGCCTCTTCGTAGGCTGAGGTTCCGGGGTAGGCCATGATGGGATAGAACTGAGCGGTATTGGGACTTAAGCGTTTTGCGAGATCGAGGGTATTCTGTAAGGTTGTTTTTGTATCTCCGGGATTGCCGACCATAAAGCAGCCGTGGATGAGAATCCCCGCCTCATCAGCACCTACCATAAATTTTTCGGCCATGCCTTTGGCAAGACCTTTCTTCACATTCTTGAGAACCTCAAGAGAAGAACTTTCAAAACCGACGCATAGCTCACGGCAGCCGGCCTGTTTCATCTTCTTTAGTACATCTGCTTTTACATCGCAGCGCGCGTTGGCAGACCAAGTCACCTTTATGCCGCGGCGAATGATTTCATCACAAACTTCTGAGGTTCGGGTGGGATGCGCGGTAAACGTATCATCTTCGAAAAAGATTTCTCCCACTTCTTCAAAGGAGTTATAGATGTATTCCATTTCGTCGACAACATCTTTAATGCTGCGCTTGCGGTAGGTATGCCCGGTAATGGTTTGGGGCACAACGCAATAGGTACAACGGAAGGGACAGCCGCGACCGGAGAGAATAACGATCAGAGGATTGATATTGGCACCGTAAAAGTAGCGCTTGTAACACGAATGCAAATGTTCGAAATAAACCTTGCTGACCCAGGGGAGGGTATCCAGATTTTCAATCTTAGGTCGGTCAAGGTTGCGGACAACCTCTTCGCCATCGCGCCAGGCCATGCCTAACACTTTTCGCGGATGATCGGGGCCATCGCCGCGTAGATGTCTCACCAATTCGCGTGCGGTATAGTCGGCTTCACCGATTAGAACAAAATCCGTCGCATCTTCTTTTTCCAAAATTTCGATGGGCTCAGCGGTAGCATGGGTGCCCATCATGGCAATCTTACAACCGATAGCTTCTTTTAAGCCCCGGCCAACGCGCATATCATTATTGATTGAAGGAGTAGAAACCCCCAAAACGCAAAGCTCGGGTCCGAAAGCCTTTATCTTTTCGAGGCAGCCCTCAAAATCCAGGTCCATGGCGGGTGCGTCTAATAGCAACAGTTCATTGTCGTCTTGCTCTACACAACCGGCGGCATAGCAGAGGAACATGGGCCAATAAAGCGTGCTTGATTTGGTGACACAGGGACTCCTCGATTCCCGAGAATACATAGGAAAATAGGGAGGATTAAGAAAACAAACTTTCATGCTAGACCCCTGTCAGAAGCGATAAAGTGTAAGTTACAAAGCAAACTGGAATTTCTGTTTGAAAAATTCAATCGTGACACAATTCTAACCTTAGCGTTTCGCGAAGCGCTGACTTTTACTTTTTTCATACAATCCTATATCAAAGGTCAGTGCTAGGTTGGCTTCTTGCCACCTTTTTGCAGGACTCCCTAACTCTAGTCGAATTCTTTCGATTCCGGGTGTCAAAATATGCAATCCGGTGTAACCCCCGTAAAAAGATTGGTTTCCTACCCAGGAGGAGGACTTCCAAACCTGGGCCCTATCAACACCCACCACCGATTCGAAGGCGAAGTAAGTCGGCCATTTCCATAGCATTACATGCAGTGGAGGCCCAATTTTATAGCGATATTCCCAATTTAGGATCCATTCGCTTTTTCCGCTGGCCGTCCCTGGCTCATATCCCCGCAAGGAGTTGACTCCTCCCAAATGAAATCGATCATAAAGCGGAACATTTTCTCCCAGTACCCCGCTTCGCCACTGATAAAGATTGGAAAATTGCAAAATATGTCGCAGATAAAAAGGCCAAAGAGGAAGGTAGGCACGAAAATCTAAAGTCCATTCCCAATAGTCTGAGGGCCCTCCTAATGGGCCGCCGCTGCGCTTTCCCTCCATCTCCACTCTCACCCCGCGCGTGGTATTGATTCGCGCATCCAAGTTTTGCCAGAGCAGTCCTGCCCCCAGTCGGGGAATCAAATCCGAACGACCTTGGGATAATTGAACTCCTTGCCTGTCGGAATGCAGTCGTAACATATCTGCCAGAAAAATGCTCTCCAAACCCCTCGTCATACGCCATTGGCCCAGATAGCGCTCGTTCAAGCGCAGGCGAAATTCATCTGAGAGTTCGTGAAAATCATCTAGGGAATTATAGGAGTCAACGCGCTTGGCAAAGAGATCATACTCGATGGGGAGGCTCACTATCCAGGGAGAGCTTAGGGAAAATTGATATTCTGTAGTACCGCCAAAGCGGCTTAAAGCTTCGAGGCGAATATCGCGTCCCAATAAATTAACCGATGCCAGACCCGGGCCCGCACTCCAGCCATCTTGATCGGTTTTCTCCACTACTATAACTGGTAGGTAGGCCAGAATTTCAAAAAAGCGGTATTGAAGTGTAACAGTGCTATCGCTATTAATTACATCTAATTCGATTTTGGAAAAAAGATCCAAATCCATCAAGGCTGCGCGTTCTTTTTTCCACTTGGTATCCGAATACTCTTGGCCGACTTTGTTGTGTAACTCTCTTTCCACCACCCAGTGTTTAGTGTGTTTCAGTCCCAGAAACTCTTGCTTGCCGATTTTCTGATTGTGAATATCTGGTGTCTCTCTAGTTGTGTCGATATCAATTCTAGGCGCTTCGGAGTTTAATCTAGATTCATTTGAAATATCGGAATTCTTTTCGGGATTAATATCTGAATAATGCCTGGAATTTTCTTTGGATTTATCAACGAAAGTCGCTGAGGGTATCTTAGAGAAGGATAAGTCGGGATATAATATGTGAAGGCATAAAGCTAAAAATAGGGATCTATTTATTATAAATCCCTTCAAGTGATACACTCATTAGTGGTGTGATCGGCAGATAAGGTACTCCCCCTAAGGGAGACAACCTTATCTTTTGAACTATTTTTTAGAGCAAACAGCGAAATGCTAACCGATAGTGTTACTGATACTGTTATCGGTACTTATACCGAGTATGTGGATGCGGAGGTTGAACCCCCATGACCCGTCCAATTGGTATGGAAAAATTTTCCACGAGGCTTGTCGACTCTCTCGTAAGTATGCGCACCAAAATAATCGCGTTGTGCTTGTAACAGATTTGCAGGAAGTCGGGCACAACGGTAGCCATCGTAAAAGGAAAGTGCTGTAGAGAAGGCTGGTACGGGAATACCTGATTCTACTGCCTTGCAGATCACTCGTCTCCAGGCTTCCTGACATTCATCGATGACCCCTTTGAAGTAGTCATCTACGAGCAGATTCATCAGGTTGGGATTTTTATCAAAAGCGTCTTTTATTTTGCTTAAGAAAGCACTGCGAATAATACAGCCACCGCGCCACATTAGGGCTATATCGCCATAATTTAAAGACCAATTGTATTCTTTAGCTGCTTCGCGAAAAAGCATAAAACCTTGGGCATAAGACACCAGTTTGGATGCTAACAAAGCACGTCGCACATCTTCGATAAAAGCTTTCTTCTCTTGAGAGAACTTTGGCTTAGGTCCACTTAAGATCTTGGAGGCTGCTACCCGTTCTTCTTTCATGGCCGAAAGACATCGCGAGTAAACCGCTTCGCCAATCAGTGTTACAGGAATTCCCAAATCGAGAGCGTTTACAGAAGTCCACTTACCCGTGCCTTTTTGACCGGCGGTATCCAAAATTTTATCGACCATGGGCTGGCCGTCTTCATCGCGAAAGGCCAAGATTTCTGTAGAAATTTCAATCAGGTAACTATCGAGTTCGCCTTTCATCCAGGAACCAACAGCAGCCTGCATTTCATCGGCATTAAGGCCGGCAACCTCTTTTAACAAGTGATACGCTTCGCAGATGAGCTGCATATCCCCGTATTCAATGCCGTTGTGCACCATTTTTACATAGTGGCCCGCTCCATCGGAGCCGACCCAATCACAGCAGGGTATATCATTATTGGGTCCCACTTTGGCTGCGATAGCCTGAAAAATTGGTTTCACTGCATCCCATGCGCTGGGTGAACCGCCCGGCATAATGCTGGGTCCGGTTAAGGCCCCTTCTTCTCCCCCGGAAACTCCGGTTCCGATAAACAAGAATCCCTTGGCTTCTAGAGACTGTGTGCGGCGAACTGTATCAGCGTAGAAGGAGTTACCGCCATCAATTAAGATATCGCCCTCGGAAAGCAGCGGCGTTAATTGATCGATCAACTGATCAACCGCAGGGCCGGCCTTGACCATCATCATAATTTTGCGCGGAGCTTTGAGTGCTTTAACCAGATCCTCAACGGAATGGCATCCCACCAATTTTTTACCCTTACCGCGTCCCCCGACAAAATCATCCACTTTAGAAGTCGTTCGATTGTATACGGCAACAGTAAAGCCGCGACTCTCCATATTCAGAATCAAGTTCTCGCCCATCACTGCCAAGCCAATTAATCCGATATCTGCTTGTGACATTCCATCTCCTACGTCAGTTTTATTGGAAATGTAAATATCTTGACCCCCCTCTACTTAGTACTGTTTCCTCATCACTTGTTTCTGATGGGCATGCGCCTGCGTCAGAACCCAAGCCCTGAAAGTCATTTTTATGTCACAAAGCGATTTCATCTACTCGAAGTCCTTCGATTTAAGGAAATTACCAGCTAAATCAAATACTTTAAGCTGCTTCATTGATAATTGAACACGTTGAAAGGGAGAACCATGCGATCGAAACTGCTTTCATTTGCAATAACTACACTAACCTTAAGTCTATTTATTGGCGCGAGTCATGCTGAAAAGGGAGAAAAAGAGAAAAAGCGTCCTAAAAGAGGAAGCGTCAGCCTCGGAGCCTACAACCAAGACAAAGGAATGAATGACCGGGCACTGGAAATGAACCGGGCCTTTATGGAAGTCTCAGCCAAAGTGTCTCCCTCAGTGGTTAGCGTTGTGACCTATCGCAATGTATCTCAATCGCCGCAGCAAAATATGCATCCCTTCTTTGAATATTACTTCGGAGTTCCTCCGCAACAAGACCCTCGCAATGTCCCCCCGCAGCCCGAAGAGAAACGCCGGGTGCCTTTTGGCGGTGGTTCAGGTTTTATCATCAGTGCCGATGGATACATACTCACCAATAACCATGTGGTAGAGGGTGCCGATGATATCGAAGTCACCTTGCCTAATAAAAAAGAATATATGGCGGAAGTAATTGGAACCGACAAAAAAACCGATGTGGCCATTCTAAAAATAAATCCGGGCTCAGAAAAATTGGTACAGGCTATGCTGGGCGACAGTAAAGCCTTGCAAGTGGGTGAATGGGTTGTGGCCATCGGCAATCCCTTTGGCTATGAAAACACTGTAACAGCGGGAATTGTATCACAGGTGGGACGCCGCCCCAGGGGCTACCAGATGAACGGGCCCGAAGGCTACCAAAACTTCATCCAAACCGATGCAGCCGTAAATCCAGGTAATTCGGGCGGACCTTTGGTTAATCTACGCGGCGAAGTGATAGGAGTCAATACCTTGATTGTCAGCCGAACGGGTGGCTACCTGGGGCTTAGTTTTGCAGTGCCCATTCACATGGCAAAAAAAATTGCCGAAGATTTAATCTATGATGGCAAAGTGACGCGGGGATTCTTAGGTATCACTCTGCAAGAAGTCGATAGTGACATGGCCAATGCCTTGGGTCTACCTGCTCCGCAAGGCTGTTTAGTGCAAGATATCTTGAAAGATACACCAGCAGAAAAGGGAGGCTTTAAGGCCAACGATATCGTGCTCAGTGTCGGAAAAGAACGTATCGAAGATTGTCAACATCTTCGCAATCTGGTGGCTGATTTGCATCCCGATGAAAAGGAAGATTTCGGGATTATGCGCGAAAGCAAACGCAGCAATCTCAGTGTAAAAATTGGTTCGCGCAGCGAAGATTCCGACTTAAGTGTAAAAGATGCCGATGCCCCTCAAGAAGGTAAAGATGTGAACGGTACATTTTACTCCAAAAAAATTGGGCTTCGCTTTTCAGCGATTACCAAAGACTTAAGTGATAAATACAGCTTATCGAAGGATTCAAAAGGAATGGTCATCGTTGAGGTGGTAGCGGGTTCGACTGCCAATGAAAAGGGCTTGTCGGAGGGCGATCTCATTCTCTCCTTCAAGCGCAGTGTGGATAAGAATTTTATCGACATCGGAGATGGCAAGACACTCATTAAATCGCTCTCCGACATGAAGTCGGGCGAATCCATTGCCCTGAATATTTCTTCCAAGGGAAGAAAAGCGATGGTGGCTTTAAAGGCCCGAAACTAACCTATTTTGTCATGATGTTATAAGTTACACATAGCCTATTTGAGAGTGTCACAATTCTGTGATTCTCTGCAAGAGGGCTTTTAAATGCAAGGGCTCCGTTGCGGGATTCATAAGTGCCAGACGGAGCCAGTTTTTTTTATTTACAGTGGCCCGAGTGATATAGAAATCACCTTCTGAAATTAGTTGATTCCGTAGGGAGTCTTGATCTTCTCCTGCGTTCAAATAGCGAAAACACAAAATGTTTGCTTCGGGTTCACACAATGTCTCAAAGTGTTCTGTGGCGCAAATAATTTCATAAAAATCCCGGGCTTTCTGGTAAAGCCCTTCTATATGATTACATAGGCCTTCTTCGCCTACCGCCGCTAAGTTAAATAGCAGTTTAAAACCCAAAGCTGCCTTGGTGCATTCGAGTGTTACAGTCGAAAGGTCTGGTCCCTGTATCTCTGCGCTTTCGGTAAAGAGATAATTTGCCTGTTGTGAAAAGGTCTTTGCCAGTGTGGAGGACTTTTTAAAAAGGGCTGCTCCACATAAGGTAGAAGTCGCCAGCATTTTATGTGTGTCCCATACGAGTGAGTCAGCCCGTTCCAGCCCTTTGAGATAATGCGAGAATTTCGGACTTAGAAGCGCTGAAGCCCCGTGTGCACCATCCACATGAAACCATAAACCATGGCTTTGACAAAAATCAGCTATTTCATCGAGATTATCATAGACTCCGCTAGCTGTTACACAGGCATTTCCTACTACAGCAAAAACTTGTCGCCCAGAGGCTAGCGCCTGTTCCAATCCCCACTGTAACATTTCTGTTTGCATGCGATGAACTGAATCTACCGGAATGGTGATCACCGAATCTTCACCAAGACCCATAATCGCGCAGGCCCTACGCACTGAGTAGTGAGAACTTTCCGAGGCCAATACTGCGGCCCGTATTGCGGCCTTTGTTACTCCATTTTTCCAGGCATCGGGAAATGTCGCAGCGCGGGCGGCCAGCAAACAGCTTAAATTAGCCATGCTGCCTCCATGAGTGAAGATTCCGTCGCCTTGGGGCCATTTCACTTTTGATAACATCCATTGAATTAGAAAGCGTTCTGCCGCCGTTGCCGAGGGACCCATCTCGTAGATGGCCATGGCATTGTTGGTCGCACCATGCACCAAATCTCCCAAGCAACTGGATAATAGGGGAGTCGCCACCTGATGGCCCATGTAGCCAGGGTGATGCAAACGATTGGAGTAATCCAGGATGCCTCTTACCAATGCTTCAAAATCGGCGCCTCCCTTTTGCAAAAATTTGTTCCAACCGAGAATATCAGGTATTTGCTCACATTTTTCTAGATGTAACACCTTCGTTTGAGCTAACTGGGATTCGTGTAAATAAGTAACTGTTGCTTTTAATACAGCCTGAGCTTGCTCAGAAAAAGCTGCCAGACTAGGCGACAACTTGAACGAATCGTTAAGCTCTTTTTGAGACATCTTGCTCACCTTGTTATCGAATTTTGGAGTTTCTTTCTACCGAATTGAGAATAAAAAGTGAATTAGCTCAACAATTATTAGATGGAACTTTTACGGTAAGGAGGGGCTAATGACGAAACTTTTACATACTTCCTAGCTAAACCTGCCTGTGAGTATGGAGAGTGATTTTGTAAGATTTCAAGGTGGCAAGTGCTAGGGTGAAGAAAACATCAGTCAAAAAGGCGATTAAACACCAAGATCAAACCTTGGTGGAAACGTCTATCCAAGCTGCCGTTCCGATGATTGGAAATGACATGCCTGTTTTGCTGCGGCTCAGTGAGCCCGGCAGAGGCGATCTGCTAAAATTAGGCAAAGGGCTTTTGGTTTTGGGGCGTGACCCGGATGTGGAACTCTTTGTCGATGATCTCAAAATTTCCCGTAAACATGCGGAATTACAAGTCAAGGAGAGGCAGTTACAAGTCCGTGATTTGGATTCCACCAATGGAACCTTTATCAAAGGAGAACGGATTCAGAAGGAAGTAGTATCCTTGGGAGAAAAAATTCAGTTTGGCACCGACTGTCTTTTCAAATTCACCACCAAAGACGAAACCGAACTGCGCTATGAAAATGAATTGCTGCGCCATGCCACGACTGATGCACTAACGGGACTCCTCAACCGAGCCACCTTTACTGCGCGCGCGGCCCGCGAAGCCTCACTTTGCGAACGAAAAGGGCTTCCCTATTCCCTCTCAATTATTGATGTTGATTTGTTTAAAAAAGTCAATGATACATACGGCCATCCCGCAGGAGATGCCGTGCTGCGCAAAGTGGGTGAATTACTGACTCAACAACTGCGCGAAGAAGATTTATGCGGACGCTTTGGAGGCGAAGAGTTTGTGGTTTTCTTCACAGCAACTTCGCCTAATGATGCTAACAAACTCTGTGAACGAGTGCGTAAGGCAATAGAAAACCATAAGTTCATGTGGGGCGACAAGGTGATTCCGGTGACTATATCACTGGGTGTCGCATCTATTTCAAAAAAATATGCCGATTGGGAGAAAGCTTTACATGCTGCCGATGAGCAGCTCTACAAGGCTAAAAATGAGGGGCGCAACCGGGTACAGGGTATTCAGCTTTAAGCCTGACCTTGAAAATCGCATAGTTTGCTGGGTAAGCTAAACTTAAGTGATATATACAGTCTTATGTTAAAAAAAACTGTACATAAGCATGTTTACAGTGAAAAGCTACCCTGAATGCCAAACATCATAAAGAATCCCAAACCATTGGTTATTACCGGGTCCAATTCTCTACCATTCCTATTCTTATCATCATTTACCCGTGTCCATCCCCTTGTTCTCTCATTTTTTCCACCCAACCATCCTAACCATTCACTATTGGCTTCGCTAAAAATGTTGGTGGCTTCAAAAAAGAAACGCAAACCATCAAGGGGCTTCCACTTGCTTTTTAAATCAAGGTTAATA
>JBBQAD010000199.1:0-6715 GCA_038315885.1 Fibrobacteria bacterium
GATTAACCGCTATGGTCAAATCGATGACTCCCCCTTTGGCGGGGAATCTGGAATGGTTTTAAGACCAGAGCCCCTAGCCCAGGCGATTGCTAAAGCTGAAAATGAAGTGGGAAAACGCTGCCATCGCATATTTACCAGCGCCGATGGGCAAACATTTAATCAAAAAAAAGCGGAAACCCTTTCCGAACGTGCAAATATTCTTATTATTTGCGGCCATTATAAGGGTATAGACGAGCGAATCCGGCAACATTACATCGATGAAGAACTAAGTCTTGGTGATTATGTTCTTTCAGGGGGCGAATTCGCAGCTCTGGTAATTATCGATGCAGTAAGCCGCTTGCTTCCGGGTGTTCTTGGTGAGCCCCAATCGGCAGAAACCGATTCCTTTACTCTTCCCAACCGATTAGGCTGGCCGGTTTACACTCGGCCTGAAGAATTTGAAGGGTGGAAGGTACCATCAGTCTTGTTATCGGGTCACCATGCTCGCATTCAAGACTGGAAAGTTCAGCAGAGTTTGATCCGGACGAGAGAAAGACGGCCAGACTTATTTGAGAAATTAGAGTTAAGTCCTGATGAACAAAAAATCATCAATAAGGACTTTTAGACAGATTAGTTATAAAATGAACGAAAGGATGCTCCTATGAATCCCATTTTGGCCCAGATTGAAAAAGAAGGCCTAAAAAAAGACTTGCCCGAATTTCGTGCCGGTGACACCGTGAGTGTTGACGTGCGCGTGCGTGAAGGCAGCAAGGAGCGCATCCAGATATATACTGGAGTAGTGATACAAAGACGCGGTGCGGGTCTGACGGAAACTTTCACAGTGAGAAAAATCTCCAATAGCATACCTGTGGAAAGAATCTTCCCCTTGCATTCGCCAATTATCGCCTCCATCAAAGTCAATCGACTTGGAAAGGTGCGCAAGGCACGGCTCTTCTATATGCGTGGTTTGGAAGGCAAAGCTGCCCGAATCCAAGAACGCAAAGTAGTCACCGCAGCCTAGTCGCAATCGGAGGCTATGGTCGGAACGAGTCCCACTCGGAGTGTTGTTGCTCCTGGCGCTGGCCAGATCAGCGGAGCTCTTAAATCCGGCCAACGACCCGTACAAGAAAGTGTGCGGGTTTTTAAAGCTGGCGAAGTCCTCTTCAAACAAGGGGAACGTGGCCGTGAACTCTTCATTTTAAAAGAAGGCGAAATCGCAATTACCCTGGGGGAACGCGAGGATGCTGTCGAACTCGCTCGCTTGGGTGGTGGCGCCATACTAGGTGAAATGGCCCTACTCGATGGGGCTCCCCGCTCTGCAAATGCAACCGCAATCAATACAACTAAGGCCCTAGTTATTAATGAACTGGTCTTTAATGCCGTGAGTCAAACTCTACCAGTTTGGTTGCGTTCCATCATTAAAATTATCACTTCACGGCTGCGTGACAGTAACAAGTTTATTGGCCATTCTATTTTAAGAAACCGCGAAAAAGGTGTCAGTGCACTTCTTGTACTGTTACTCAGGGAACAAGCGGTACAGACCAATTCTACAGATTCCGGGTCTGGCAAAGAAAGCCCAAAAACTTCTCAGAAGCCTCTCGATTATTGGCAGGTGGTAGAAGCCATCCAGTTTTCTACCCGCTTAAAAAGAGGAGATGCAGAAAAAAATCTGGCTCTTTTGGCCAAACGCCGGCTAATCGAAATTAAAGAAGGAGAGGCGGCCAAGAAGTGGATACATGTTCCTGATCCACAAATTCTAGACTTGTTTATCGAATTCCATGCTCTAAAAGAAGAAGCCAAATCGATTCCCGAATTGCAATTGGTTCCTGATGCGGTTTCCTCTTTGCCTAGTTTTCAAAAATTGGCCGGTGAAACTCCCCTCGTTCTGGTGCAAAGCGAATCTGCCTGGTTTGAAGCGGTTAAAAAACATCAAAGCGACTTTAAGAGTGACAATCTCAAGATTCTTTTAAAAGCAGGCTTGTTTACAGCAGAAAAAACGGATAAGGGACAAGCTGTACTAAGGCTTTCTATCAAAAATTTAAAACGCGCCATAAAGGTCCATCAGTGGATCAGTAACTTTACTTTAGAGGTGTAACACTTGCCCCTACCCGCTCCAAAACAAGTTTCGAAAATCGGTCAACGTATGGGAAAAAAACCGGGACAGCCTGGTCTTCCCAGTACAGCAGCCCCAAGCAATGAACGAAGCTATAAGGCTGGCGACTTCTTGTTTATGGAAGGGGACAGCGGCCGGGAAATGTTCATCATTAAAAAAGGCAACTTGAAGGTTCTGAAACAAGAAGGCCCCAAAATGGTCGAACTGGCGACATTGGGAGCTGGCAGTGTGCTGGGTGAAATGAGTCTGCTCGACAATGCCGCACGCTCTGCGACTGCCCGGGCCCAAGATGAAGTGACAGCGGTCGTCATTGATGAAAAAATGTTGGATGCTGTATTGGATAAAGTTCCGGTTTGGCTAAGCAGTGTTATCAAAATTGTAGTCCAACGTCTGCGTGAAACGACCCAAAGAAAACGAATGGATATCTTGCGAAATGGAGTCGTTCCTGTTCTACGCATTCTTGCCTGTGAAATTAAAGTCGCTGGGGACAAATCCAAAGAGCTCAGTCTAGCCATTGAAAAAGTTCAAGAGGCTGCACTTGCCTTATTTGGCCTTTCCACCTTAGACTCGCAAGCGGTTTTGGAAGCTCTCGATTTTAAGCATGTTATAAAACTGGCTTATTCAGCTAAGGGAAATCAGGTAATCACTTTTACAGACCCTGATATTCCAGAATTGTATCTCGACTGCTTATTTGCCAAGTGGAAATCGCTCAAGCGACCAGTGGAAGAAATTAGTCCGGGTGCTGCTAATATGCTTTCATTAGTGCTGGAGGCAGGAGCAGAAAAAGGGCGCCGGCAACAGACTATGGTTCAGCTCGATGCCAAACAATTTGAATTGTATCTCCAGAAAAAAGAGGAAGGGGCAAAGCTACCCCCGAACTTTCATGATTACATGGATGAACTGGTTGAGAAAAAAATATTGAACAGTGATTCGAAAGATGTAAAGACTGCCAATAGCACGTATACCAATCAGATTCTCAACTACGATGAAGTCGGTCTGCGCAAAAGCCTGAAAGAATATTTGTGGACCGAAATTTTCAGCTTGGATATCGCCGAAATTTCAGCAGTTTAAGCCATGTGAGCTAAACTGGAATGGTGCCTGGTTATTGCGCTGTTTAGACTTGAAAAGACGCCATTTTCCCCGAGTTAAGTCAGCGACTCCCATAATTTCAACTCGATTTCTTTAGATAATTCTCATTTTTAAATCATAAACAGCACTAGTGGACAAATTCGTAATTGCATTTCAGATCTGTCCGAAGTATATTTAAAGTGTGTGGAACAGAATTATAGAAAGCCGATTACTGAGAGTCGCCAGAACATCTCCGGTCATTACCATAACAGGACCTAGGCAATCTGGTAAGACCACCCTGATTCGAACCTGTTTTTCAAACAAAGCTTACTTTACTTTAGAAAATCCGGATACTCGGCAGCTGATTAGCTCCGATCCGCGCGGTTGGTTAGCAACTGTTCCACAGGGTGCCTTGATAGATGAGGTACAACGCTATCCAGAAATCTGTTCCTATATCCAAGGGCGAGTCGATGAGCCTGAATTTAAAGCGCAAGGTGGACTGTTTGTATTAACTGGAAGTGAACAATTCACTTTATCACAAACCATTTCTCAATCCCTGGCGGGTCGCTCTGTTAACATGAAACTCCTGCCATTGCAATTAAACGAGATAGAAAAGACATCTCGGTACACCGATTGGAAAGAGGAGCTTTTATTTGGATCCTATCCGCGGGTTCGCGCTGACAAAGTTCCCCCACGGGAGTTTTATCCGTCTTATTTTGAAAATTATGTTCAACGTGATCTGCGCAATCTTTCCAAGTTAACGGATTTAACATCCTTCACCACTTTTACTCGCCTTGCAGCAGCGCAAAGCGCACAACTACTCAATCTGAGTTCACTGGGAAATTTGGCCGGTATTACCAGCAATACGGCAAAATCTTGGATTGGGCTGCTAGAAACCGGATACATTGTATTTCGAATTGAGCCTCACTTTGTCAATATCTCCAAACGAATAGTTAAATCGCCCAAACTCTATTGGCTCGATTCGGGACTCTTATGTAACCTTTTGCAAATTATTCAATCTGATCACATCCAGAGTCATCCATCGCAAGGTTCTTTATTTGAAAACTGGATTGTATCAGAATTTTGGAAATGGAATCATCACCAAAATCAAGGTTTCCAGTTCCGTTTTATTCAAGACAAAACAAAAAATGAAATCGACCTATTAGCAATAAGAGGCGAGGAAATTCACGCTATAGAAATAAAAGCATCAGCAACACCCAACATTTCTTTTTTGAAAAACATTGAATTATTTGAATCAAATAAAGAATTAAAATTCACGACAAAAACGGTAATTTATACTGGCGAAAGTTGCCCAGGTCCCCGTTCAAGTCGCTTTGTTAATTGGCAGGACATTCCCAAACTTTGGGAAGAATGGACGATAAGTGACTAGACAAAATACAAGCGGGTAGTGGACAGATTCGCAATCGCATTTCAGATTTGTCCGAAGCTTTCTCAAACCTGCACAATCCTCGCACATTTGCGCTTTCCAACGCGAAGAATATGTTCTCCCTGTATTTCAAGCTCCAACTTGGCATCACTTACTTTAACCCCATCCCAAGTGATGCCCCCATTTTGAATAAGGCGTCTGCCTTCTCCATTGGAACTGATCATGTGGGTCTGAGTCAAAAGTTCAAGAATCGAATGTTTACCTGCTAAAACTTTCAGTTCAAGCGTGTCTTCAGGTAGCGCGTCTCCAGCATGCACCTTTTTTTCTTTCTGAGCCGCTTCGTTCGCGTGGTCAAGCCCATGATACTGACTAACAATATCGAGAGCCAATTCTTCTTTCAAAGTGTTGGGATGCACTTCTCCTTTTTTGACTTGCAACATCTTGAGTCGCAAATCATCTTCGTTCACATCGGTCAAAAGTTTGAAATAATCTTCAATCACAGAATCAGGTAGGCTGAACAATTTGTGGAACATCACCTGAGGGCTATCGCTAAGCCCGATGGTATTTCCCAAACTTTTGCTCATCTTCTCTTTGCCGTCCGTGCCGAGCAAAATGGGCATAAACAGTCCCACTTGGGAATCCTGACCGTGGTCGCGCTGCATCTCGCGTCCGCGAATCACGTTAAACTTTTGATCCATTCCGCCAAGTTCCACATCGGAGCGGATTACCACTGAATCATAGGCTTGCATAATCGGATACAAAAATTCATGCAAGCTTATGGGCTGTCCGCCCCGATAACGGGTTTGAAAATCTTCGCGCTCCAGCATTTGTGCCACGGTAATCTGTGACATCAACTTGGTTATTTCGGCAAAACTCAGTTTGGAAAACCAGGTTCCGTTAAACACGATTTCCGTATTTTCTTCTTTAACCACCTGAAAGAGCTGCTTTTGATAAGTGCTTGCATTTTCAAGCACTTCTGAATGCTGCAACATGGGTCGTGCTTTGGTTTTTCCTGATGGGTCGCCCACAGTGGCGGTATAATCGCCTACGATTAGTATTACATGGTGACCCAAGTCCTGAAACTGTCGCAACTTGCGCATGACAACCGAATGCCCGAGATGCACATCCGGTGTCGTAGGGTCTACCCCATATTTAATCCGTAGCTGCCCCTTGCTCTCGAGCTTTTTAATTAGTTCTGCTTCACTTAAAATTTCTAATACGCCACGGCGTAACACTTTGATCTGATCTTGTGGACTCACCATTAAACCGTCCCTTGCTCTACCCAATAATACTGATGACACTAGTATTGATGATGTCGATAGAAGTTTTATCAATCCTAAAAAAAAAGTGAAAAACCATCATCGCATGTGAAAGTGTATTTTCATGCTCATTGAGGCTTGTAAACTAGCGCTTCGAAAAACTTCTAGAAGTTGCCTGTCTTTAATGAAGTTAGATGAAGTTTACCAGAACAGAAAGGAGACTCTCAAGGTGAACAACAAAGGAATTATTGCCCTCGATCAAGGCACAACCAGTTCGCGGAGTCTCTTCTTTAATTCGGAAATGCATCCTGAAAAAATTTCTCAATCCGAATTTCCCCTGTATTACCCCAAGCCGGGTTGGGTCGAACAAGAACCAATTGAAATCTGGAATTCCCAGAAGTCGACCTTAAATGCGCTTGCATTAAAGCATAAAATCACTTCGCAACAAGTAGCCGGAATCGGAATCACCAATCAGCGGGAAACAGTGGTCGCTTGGGATAAACGCAGCGGTGAGCCGCTTTATAGGGCCATCGTTTGGCAATGCCGAAGAACAGAAGCCTTTTGTAATCAATTAAAGAAACAGGGGAAGGCATCCCTACTGCTTCGCAAAACGGGCCTAGTAATCGACCCGTATTTTTCCGCTTCAAAAATGGCGTGGTTGCTTCAGAATGTGGCTGCTGTTAAAAAAGCCGCGAAGTCAAAGCACTTAGCCTTCGGAACAGTCGACTCCTGGCTGATCTACTTTTTGACAAAGGGAGCTGTACATGCAACTGATGTAAGCAATGCTTCGCGAACCCAATTGATGAATCTTTCGACTTTAGAGTGGGATGCTGAACTCTGCCAGCTCTTTGGCATTCCCATGGAAACCCTCCCTGAAATAAAAGCCTCTGATGCCTATTTTGGAGACAT
>JBBQAD010000203.1:0-6625 GCA_038315885.1 Fibrobacteria bacterium
AGTTTAGGCTAATTATCTTAACCGAGCAGAGACAATACCCCTTGTGGCACTTGATTTGCCTGAGATAACATAGCGGTCGCCGACTGCGATAGAATCTGAGATTTTGTGAAATTGGTTGTTTCTTGAGCAAAATCCACATCGCGTATTTTGGATTCTGCATCTTGGGTGTTAACCTCTTGGTTGGTCAAATTATTGATGGCATGGTCAAGCCGATTAATATAAGCACCCATATCAGAACGCATGTTGCTGACCGATTTGATAGCCGTATCAATGGAGGTAATCGCATTAAAAGCATTGGCCTGACTGGTTACATTGGTTGTAGTCAAGGTCAAGCCCATAGCGCCCAAAGTCAAGGCATCGATTGCAATGGTCAAGGTATCGGTGGTGCCGGCAGTGTTACCAAAGTTATTATTTGCACCAATATGTAATACTGAAGATGAAGAACCTGCGGCACCAAAGCTTCCCCCCACTCCATCTAGAAGGGTTTGACCGTTATACTGGGTCGCTTGCGATATACGTTGCATTTCATTCATAAGAGCTTGAAACTCTTGATTAGTGTAGCTCCGTTCATTGGTGGTGAGTGTATCATTGGAACTTTGTACTGCAAGTTCTCTCATTCTCTGAAGTATAGAAGAACTTTCATTGGCCGCGCCTTCAGCAATCTGCAATAAGGCAATACCATCTTGTGCATTGCGTTTGGCTTGGCCTAAGCCGCGAACCTGGGTTCGTAACTGTTCTGAAACTGAAAGTCCTGCTGCATCATCCGAGGCACTGTTAATACGCAGACCCGTGGATAATTTCTGCAAGGACTTCGATAGACTGTTTTGAGCATTGCCCAAAGCGCCTTGGGTAACCATACTGTTAATGTTGTGATTAATTCTCATGTCAACCTCCGTGTTGAACAAATGGATAAGCAGGGCCCAACAGAGCGCGGATTACGCCTGAGTGTCTGCTTATCAGGAACCTTTGCGGGTGACTCCCTGTCTCCCTGGGTTGCTAGGTCCCCGTTATTTTATCGGACGCCTCAAATGGGGACTTAAATTTTTTTTTGTGTGGCCTTATTTTTCTTTAATATCAGCACTTTTGAGAATTGGGCTGGCCATTCCCACATCAGATTCGTCTCTCTGGTGATGGGCATCACAGACCTTGTCGAAGATTCGATTTATCTTCATTGAAACTTTGTGGATTGTTGTTTTACAAAAGTCTTACAATGAATGAACCGGGGAGCAAAAAAAAATCCTGCGCAACGGAAAAAGAGTCAGCTTGCTCCCCGGCCATCCTCCTACCGACTACGACCTATCGCCTACCTCCTTAGCTCCTGGCTCAATCTTAATACTCCGTTAGCCAGGCTAAGCTTCCACTTGTTGGTTTAAATGACTCATTTCGTGTTTTCAATGTCAGGTAAATTCAAATATGTAACAGCAGTAAATTCTAAACTAATAACCATATAGACCCTGAATTCAAAGCCTTTGCCTCCCAAGCAACACTCCCGGAAGTAGGCTTCTCTAAAACCCCATTTGTCATAAGATGTCAGCGTGGCACTTTATTGCAAATTCAATTCATTCCAAGGAGTAATATGTTAGAGTAATCAACGGAGAAACAGGACATGATTCGAGCCCATCATCCACCGAAGCCAGAAAAAATAATCGAGGGGAAAACCTGGGTTAAAACCAAAAGCGGCTACCGGTCCTTAGACAAAATCAATCACTGGCGCTTGCTAGACTATTACGGAGTCCATCTCGCCTGCGGCCTCGCCTTCTTCACCGGAGTCAGTTGGGTTGCGTTGGCAATCTGTATAGGCTTCTATTACATCAGAATGTTTGCCATTACAGGATGGTATCACCGTTATTTTTCGCATAAGAGTTTTAAAACCTCTCGTACCGTGCAATTTATTTTTGCCTATTTGGGAAATACTTCAGCGCAGCGCAGCGCCTTATGGTGGGCGGCTCATCATCGTCATCATCATCGCTTCAGCGATAAACCCGAAGATTCCCATTCTCCCATTCAGCAAGGCTTCTTACGTAGTCATATGTTCTGGTTTATGACCCCTGATAACAAAAAAATCAAATGGGACAATATCAAAGATTTAACCAAGTTCCCTGAGCTTATGTGGCTAAATAAAAATCAATGGCTCGCACCCATCAGTTCAGCCTTGTTTATGGTCTTGCTCGGCGCCGGTCTTGAATTTTTCGCACCTCAGCTGCACACCAATGCTTGGCAAATGTTGGTCTGGGGCTTTTTTATTTCCACCACTTTATGCTTTCACGGAACCTATACAATTAATTCTTTGGGACACATGTTTGGTTCACGCCGATACAAAACCGAAGATGATAGCCGCAATAATTTTTGGCTTTCACTAATTACCATGGGCGAGGGTTGGCATAACAACCATCACTACTATCAAAATTCAGCACGCCAAGGTTTTTATTGGTGGGAAATAGACATGTCTTATTATTTGCTCTGGACCATGTCTAAACTGGGCTTGGTTTGGGATCTGAAACCTGTACCCCTTCGCATTAGAGAAAAGTGGCGTGAACAAACTTCATATACAGTGATAAAACCAGAGCGACTGGTAGAAGACGCAAGCAGCGATGGCAGCGCTGAAGATCTCAAATAAGTCGCATAAAAATTGAGTTGGGAGGGTCTTTTAGTCAGTAAAAAGCATCCAATCTCTCAACCCATATTCGCTTCATATATTACACTTCTAATAATTTAAAGGAGAGCGGAGCCAACTCCATTTCCTCTGAAACCGCTTCACCAGTGAAACGGTCCCTGCTTGAGATACCTAAATCCAGTGATTCTGTTTTTGTGCTTATGTTAACAATTCCATAGCCGGTAATTCTCTTTCCATCAGGAGAGCGGGGCACTACAACTACTCGTTCACCTTGCCTGGCCATAGGGCCTAAGCCCTGCTGAGCCATCAAATCGCGTACCAGTGATAGATAAGTAGGGCGGTCGACCATACCGCCTAAGGTAATCACAGTCCCTTTTCCATACTGATTCCTTAGAATTGCAGGTAGTCCATCACCATAACCGCCCTGATAGGCAGCGACAACATGCGCTGTGCTTGGTTTGTAGGCTTCACACCAAGTGCGCGTGCGAGTAAAACTTCCATCGGGAAATTCCATCGCCACTTCGTCTTCCATCCATTGCACCGTAAAACGCAATTCACTGCTGGCACCAATCAGATCTTCAAGGCCACCAAATTCAAACTCGGTGAAGGCGGTAAATTCTTCGCTGCGATAGCCCGTCAAGGGACCGAGCAATAAACAACCACCCTTTTCAACCCAAGCTTTCAATCGAGTCTTGGTGCTCTCCTTAAGCATCTGCATCAGCGGAAATACCAGCACTTTGTAACTCGAGAAATCAGAATCTTCCTGTATCACATCTCTCCAAATATGATTCTCAAAAAGCGGCAGGTAAAAATCTTCTCGCCAGCGTTCATCGTAACGCATATTTTCATCCGTCGGATCGATACTAAAGGCCCATGCGGCTTCATTACTCATGCAAATCCCCAATTGTGCCGGCAGGGGCGGGTTTGCGAGAAGCCAGGGACCATGCTCTTTTAAATTTTTAGTCATCTTTTTCATGGCCTCCTTGTTGGGACGCCACCGACCCGTGGCAGTAACCAAGGTGCCGTGTAACATTTCTTGTCCAGCCCAATGTTCCCTCCATTGCCACCATACTGTCATCGAACTCCCTAAAAAAGTAGACATCCAATGGATACATTGCACTCCGTGGTTATCGCGATGAATATTCCAGGTTCTGCCTCCGGCGGACCAGCTGGGCGCAGTCTCAAGCAGCCAATAGGGAACATAAGGCTTGATACTGATACTCTCACTGATACCCTCACCTGAACCTTTGGAGGATTTGTCGTTGGTACTTTCTAACCCAGTTATAGCGATAGCCGCATTTTTTTCAGCTCGCATCCTATCAAAGTAAAGTCCGTTCCAGTGATAGTGTTTCACATCGCGGTATAGACTGTGACCCACTCGGTCTAAATTGCGGTTGTGATTGAACCAGTTCATGGCCCATCCTGGAGTCATATTCGTGGTGATCAGTTTATTCGAGTATTTTCTAATGATGCCACATTGATGATTGATATAGTCGCTCCAGGCATCATTGTGAAAGCGTGAGAGCGCGATTAACAGGGAGGGGTGATGGCGCTCGGGAACCTCGGTCGTCCCTAAACCGGGGATTGCCATGGGAACTTGGTCAAAGGTATCGTAGGCCTGACTCCAAAATTCTAAGCCCCAAGTCTGGTTCAGGTTATCAATTGTTCCATAGCGTTTTTGCAACCAACTATGAAACTTTTTATGTGTTTCAGCACCGTAATCCTGTCCCCCCATTTCATTATCAATTTGCCAAGAATGCAAAGCTGGATGGTTTGAAAAAGCCTTGGCCATTTCTGTTACAATTTTGCCGACATACTCTCGATACATTTCACTGTGATGATTAAAATGTTTACGTCGACCATGCTTGCTACGAACGCCTGCTTCATCGACACCCAGAATTTCGGGGTACCTAGTGCTCAACCAGGCCGGAGGGGCGGCACTGGGAGTTCCTATCATGACTGCAATATTGCGTTCGGCACACAGATCCAGGATACGAAGGGCCCAATCAAGTTGAAATTCACCTTCTTTGGGTTCCATTCGATGCCAGGCAAATTCAAAGACTCGCACCAAATTGAAACCCAGTTCGACCATTCTATCTAGATCAAGGACCCATTCACTTTCAGGCCACATTTCGGGATACCAGCTGGAACCCATGGTCATGCTTTCGTCTGCACTGCCTTTGTATTGAATTTTTTCTGGCACTCTATATCTCCCTGCTTAACCCTTCATAACATAACATTGGGAACTTTTCTGAACCCTCCTGAAAGTTAGCTTAGTGACTTTAAATGCTTGGGGGATAAACCTTCCTTCCTATAAAAAACTGGTATGCTACTTTTGAGGCTTCAACATCCCAGCTTAGGAGCTTAAATGGAACTGTCACTCAAGGGCAAAGTTGCAATGGTGGCCGCTGCTAGTAGGGGCCTGGGTTTTGGAATTGCAGATGCATTGGCAAAAGAAGGGGCCAACCTTTCTATCGGGAGCCGCCACGACAAAGAAATCTTCTCGGCAGCCCGTTCCTTAAGCGAAAAATATGCAATTAAGGCATTGGGTGTTGGAATGGATGCCAGTGAGAGAGATTCCATCGAACGGTGGGTGCAGCAAACAACCCAAGCCTTTGGCACAGTTGATTGTCTCGTTATCAATGCAGGTGGCCCTCCGGCGGGTCGCTTTGATCAATTTGGGGACAAAGATTGGCAGGCAGCATTTGAACTAACACTGATGAGCGCCGTTCGCATGCTTCGCTGTGTACTTCCACTGATGCGAGAAAAAGGGAAAGGCTCGATTGTTTGTATTACTTCAACCACCATCAAGGAACCCAGTGAAACCTTGATTCTTTCAAACGTCATGCGCTCGGGCTTAACCAGCTTAATCAAAACTCTTTCTTTCGACCTGGCAAAAGAGGGTATCCGCATCAATAATATCGTTCCGGGCCGTATTGATACCGATAGAGTTCGGGCCTTGGATGGGTTGGGAGCAGTTAATCAGGGAATCAGTCCTCAAGAAATCAAAGCACGTAATCAGAGTAATATTCCTATGCAGCGTTATGGCAACATCTCGGAATTCGGTGCTGCCGCGGCCTTTTTGCTCTCCGATGCCGCTAGTTATATCACGGGAGAAACTTTAGTGGTCGATGGTGGAGCTACCCGCACGGTCTGGTAACTCAAACAACTTAATTGAACTACTCGATTGCCTGGCGGTAGCATTTGGGGATGAAACAAGTCTTCCCCATTGTTTCCTTACTTACCGCGCTGTTTTTATTCTCCTGTGGAGACGATCAATTAGAAGGTTCCTATTCAAATAGCGGCCAAGTGCTTAAAATTCAATATTTAAATGAATTTGATTACTTGATTCGAGTCACAGACAGCAGCGGTGAAACCCGCTCGCTGATGGGCAATCGCGCGGGTGATATACTCTACGGCAAAATGCTCGATTTGAAAGCCGATAATGGCGAAGGCACCTTTATGATCAAACCCGACCCAGCCTTTGCTAGCTTGGAATTCCGTTTCCAAAACGATAGCACCCGACTGGAGAGAACCAACGACCTACGCTACGACTCTCTTTTTCAAAATTTCAGAAGCGAAATTAACAAGCAGAAGTCGATTAGTAATACTGTGTCTACCGCTTTGGAATGATTTGTTAGGAAGTGCTGTTCCTGTGTTGATTAGTTTTTAACTCTCAATCATTGGTCAGTCCATTAGAAATCTCGACACTTCAATACTCCGATACGGGGGTATATTAAGCAACAAGATATACCCTCGCAGGAGTGAAAATGATAAAACTTGCCTGTTTCTTCTTAATTTGCATTGCTCTAACTAGCTGCATCACGTCTGATGAACCCGCTCAACCTAAAGCGCTTATTGGAAAATGGCAATTAGTCGATTCACCCAACTCAGGAACTGAATTTAGCCAGGGCAGAGTATGGGGCTTGAATGCTTCACTGTGCGACCACAAACTGATTCGTGAAGAACTTCAATATGGAACGCTCTACAGATTTCACTCAGCCAATACAT
>JBBQAD010000466.1:0-2943 GCA_038315885.1 Fibrobacteria bacterium
ACTGAGACAGGAGCGCTGGTAACTTGGTCAACAAATCCGGCCAAGGTTTTTGAATCAAGCAAAAGTGAGGGTCTCAAATTCTCTGGAATTATCAGTGATTCAATCTCTGATTTCACAATTTCAGCCAAAGCCGTTTCTGGAAAAGACATTTCCTATGACCTAGTGAAAACCATTAGAGTATTGAGATATGGCCCTTCAGTCTCTTTGTTGTCGATTCCACCCAAAACACTGTTTGTCGATGACCAACTTGTCGTCAAGTTTAAGGCCAAAGACTCCAATGCTGACGGTAAAATTGAAGGAGTGTATTACCTAAGCAGTGAAGCCAATGATACCACCAAAACGGCTGTATATAGCAAAGTACCCTCACTTGATAGCTTAATTTTGTCATTCAAAAAGCCGGGTTCAGGCTGGATCAGGTTGTACTCATTGGATAATGATGGGTTTAAGTCCAAAATTGACACCAGCATTATAATGATTGTTTCAGCCAACCCAATTATTGATACCATAAGTGTTTCAAAAACTGTGTTGTTTAAAAATGGTTCCATTGATGTCAGTGTAACTGCGCATGATCCATTTACAAATCTTCAAAGCATTAAAATTAAGCTTCAGGGTGAACAAATAAATGATACTATCACTTCAATAATGGTCCTGGACACCATACAGTCCATTACTAAAATCATACCCATTTCATTAAGCCAAATAGGTGCCTATCAATTGTCAGTCACTGTAACGAATACTAAGGGAAAAACTACCGAAGTGAAATATAAAGACGCCATCACTGTAAGTGATGGTAAACCGGTGGTGCAGAGTATTTACCATGATATCGTATGGATTCGTGATACCGTTAGCTTCAAGATTAATGCCCAAGATGGCAATGGAACTGTAAAGAGTTATTCCAGCAATGTGAATTCGGGTTCTGGCATCCCATCCGGATTGCCCAATACCTTTATCACAAGATCAGAATCACAATTCGACTGGGTTTTTGCAAATGCAGGTGAATATACGATTAAGGCATTTGTAAGCGACAACGATAACGAAATCAGTTCAACCCTTGAGAAAAAAATAAACGTCCATCTGGGTAAGCCTTCTGTTACAGATACTTTTCCAAACCTGGTGTATATCAAAAAAGAAATCAAATTACCGGTAGCTGGCACGGATAGCAATGGTACAATTAAAAGTTTCCATCTGTCGATAAACAGTGCACCGAATATTTCAAGACAGGATGGGAACTTTACTCACAATTTTTCCAGCCCGGGCACCTTTGACTTAAAAGTGTATGTAGTGGATGACGATGGTATCAGATCTGATACACTTGTTAAGAAAATTATCGTAAAAGAAGGCCGTCCCGAAGTCACATCGATTATAGCCTATTCCCCCAAGGGAACTCTTTTTATAGGAGATAGCCTGATACTTTCAGTGCAAGGCAGCGACGAGAATGGCCATATTGAATCTATTTTGGCCTCTTGGGATGGCGATCCCATTTTCGAAGCTGAGGAAAAGGCATTAGCCAATCAAGTGAATTTTAAGCATGTCTTTTTAGCAAAAGACTCTGGGCAGCATACGATCCTTTTTCGTCTGGTCGATAACGACGGCTTGATTCGAGATAGTGAATATAAAATAACACTCTTATCGGGAGCGCCGCAGGTGAAAACATTGTCACCGTTAACCGTGTGGATGAAAGATGATACGACATTTACTCTTACAGGTACGGATAGCAATGGAACAGTTAGAAATTATTTATTTGATTGGGATAACAATGGTTCCTGGGATGATTCGAGTAACATTGGAACTATTAAACATTCCTTTGCCAGCTTTGGTTCAAAGCTGATTGCCTTAGCAGTGCGAGATGAAGATGGAGTTCTAGGCCGCGGGACTGCTACAGTTAAGGTATTGCAGGGAATCCCTACGGTAAATCTTCCGCTTGAAAGCGCCTTGGATAGTCAGGGCAAAAAGACTACTGGGGTAGTGGGTGATACTGTTTTCTACAAAGCCAGCGGATCAAACGAAACTATTAATGTCAGCCCGGTATTCTTTGATACCAATGGAACCACAACACGTTTTTATTTCAACAGAGGGGCTGGAAGTGATACAAATACAGCAGGAACTCAAAAAGGAAGCTCCCCAATTTATAACTTTTCTTTGAGTGCTAGTGATACGAATAAGTTAATTCAGGTAAATGCCTTTGGATTGGATGAAGATGGCAACTTAGGGCAACGCAGCTTCTGGGTCTACCCCGATGGGCCGCCGCCGGTGCCCACTGGCCCCTCGGCTGCGGTAGATTATGGAGCAAATGAAGTTGAATTGTCCTGGAACAAGAATTTCGATACACATGATGGAGTTAATACTGAATTTCAAATACTTTTAAAGTATGTCACAAGCGGCGAACCCGATAGCATTCTAATGAATTGGCGTAAGGCTAGTGAAATAGCGACAAAGACTAATGTTCTGACAAAGTTTTCCTTTAAGTTTCCCCTAACGAAAAGAGGAACAGATGTTGTTTGGAGAATAAAAGTTCGCGACGGAAGAGGTTCAATTGCATCAGGATCAATCCAATCATTTTCAATTGATCCCTGAACATTTGAATGAATGTATTCTCTACACCATTAAGGATGTTTTAAAGTGAAATTGCTTTGCCACTTTACTTGGCCCATGCTTCATTTACTATACGATCTGTAATTCTTCCGCGGATATCTCTCAGTCTGTTTTCCTTCAAATTTGGAACGTTAATTTTATTCTCAGGTTGAACATGTTTAATCGTAGTGGTCGACATATCCTTTAAATTGAATACATTCTTTCCCTTTTTAAGATTTTGGACATTTTTTTGTCACCGCGAGACGAACAACCGATGCCAGGCCGTTGTGTCCGCTCCCCTCTTGCAGTTGGACATCAAGCTCAACGAGTTCAATGACGGTGCACTGAAGATTCTGGAGAATAGCTTCAAGT
>JBBQAD010000222.1:0-6304 GCA_038315885.1 Fibrobacteria bacterium
GATTAAAGACGGACTACTGTTAATAAATTAGCAGATTATTTGTGATTGTGCCATGCCGTCTTAAGTGAAGAAAAATGCTCAATTGGACAATTTGCGAAATTCTGGTTTATTAACCAGGCTTGTTCAACTAGTCAGGCACCCATGGGTTGCACCAAACGGACCTTTTTTTCAGAATTCAAATCCAGTAAATGGCTGAATTTTTGGGAAATATGGGCCACAATGTCTTCTGCTGTCGTCATTTTTAATATTGTTTCGCCTGCTAACTTTGCTTCCACAAATGAAAGACTGCGAATCATTTTCTTCATTTCCAAAATCGAACCGGGAACCATAGATAGTTCATCGATACCAAGGCCAATCAAGATGATGGCCGAAAGAAGATCTCCAGCCATTTCACCGCAAACTGAAACTTTGATTCCCTGGAGACGAGCCGCCTTGATAACCCAGCTAATCATCCTTAGAACAGCGGGACTATGCGGTTCAAACATATCGGCAATCTTTTCATTAGACCGATCAACTGCTAGGGTAAATTGTATCAGATCCTTGGTACCAATACTGAAAAAATCAACATACTTGGAGAGTTCCTCAGCCATGACCACGGCTGATGGCACTTCGATCATACACCCCAATTCCATATTTCTGTCATAGGGAATTTGTTTGGCTTCAAATTCAGCTTTTACCTCGTCAAGGACTACCCGTGCTTCGCGGATTTCGTTCAAATTTGAAATCATAGGAAACATCAAACGGATGTTACCAGTGGCACTGGCCCTCAAAATTCCTCGCAGTTGAGTCTTGAATATATCCGTATTATCCAGGCAGACCCGAATGGATCGCCAACCCAAGAATGGGTTCGCCTCGCCTGATACCCTCAACTGCTGCACAATTTTATCTCCACCGGCATCAAGAGTGCGAATGGTTACAGGTCGGGGGCTCATACGTTCGCTGATATATTTATAAGCCTGGTACTGATGTTCTTCGTCTGGAATCGTTTCGTGAGTCAGAAAAAGAAATTCAGAACGATACAAACCGATACTATCAGCTCCATACTGTAGTACGGCTTCAACTTCAACCGGCAGTTCAATGTTGGCAGACAATTCAATATATTTACCATCCAGAGTCGTGGAGCTTAAGTCCCGTAATGTAAACAGTTCTTTTTCAAGGGCGACATAAGCCGCTTTCTTGATCTCATACTCCTTGATATCACGTAGGCTTGGATTGACTATTACTAATCCCGCTGTACCATCGACAATTATGGTCTGGCCAGGCTCTAGGCCAAGTTCCTGTAAATTGATACCTGTTACAGAAGGTATCTCTAGTGAACGGGCTAAAATGGCAACATGGGACGTTTTACCACCGACTTCAGTCACCAAACCAAGGGTAGTCTTTAAATTGAATTGGGATACAGTTGAAGGACTTAAAGTGTGGGCAACTACGATTATAGGAGTTACTATATCCTGAATCGTTCTAGGTGATTCGGAGGCAGTTAAAATGTCAATCACTCTATCACAAATATCTCTTAAGTCCGCCATGCGGTCTTTTAAAAAGCCTCCGGAAAGATTTTCAAAGCGGTCTAGAAAAGAATTTATCCGTGAAGAAAAAGCATATTCTGCATTGATACGATGGGTTTCGATATCCTGAAAAACGCCTTCTAATACTTCGCGATCGTCGAGAATCAAAATATGACTGTCAAAAATGCGAGCTTCTTGTTCGCCCACATCGTGAAGGACTTGCTTTTTGATGGCTAAAATCTCACGCTTCGCCTCTTCAAGGGCGTTTTTTAATCGAGCAACCTCTTGTTTTGATTCTTCAGGAGCAATGTAGCGACGCTTAATCACGCGCGCTTCGGGTCGTAGCAGATGCACTGTACCTATGGCAAAGCCTGGAGATGCAGGCACACCTTGTGCAATAATGGAGCGCCCTCGTCTACTTATCGTCATACTCGAAATCGTTTTTAAAAAGTTTTTCTACCATCTCCATCGCTTCGACCTCATCAACACCATCGGCTTCTACCCGAATAACCGCACCAGGCTCGGCTGCAAGGAGCATGATATTCATGATGCTTTTTGCATTAGCGCGCATTCCGTCTTTATGAAAATGAACTTCACATTTGAATTTGCAGACACGCTCAACAATTAAGGCCGCAGGACGGGCATGAATACCTGCATCATTTGAAACGGTGAGTTCTTTGACAATCATCGGCGTTCTCCCAAGACTCTAAATAAGGTAGCAATGCTCAGAACGCATTATAACAGTGCGAAGTTCTGATTAGGATTCAATTTTTTTGGCCTTATGCTGCAGTGATTGCAGATAGGTCATACTCAAGGCCCCTAGAATAGATCGACATTAACATCCAGGCCCTGTTTTTTAATTTGGCGGAAAAGAGAATCTGCATTATCGAGAGTATTGCGTAGTTGCCGATAAAAATTTTCATCGTGGATCAAGGCCCCTAGTGTACTCTGGCTGGAGTTCATTTTATCGACTGTTTCTCCTAATTGGCCTGCGAGGTGATCCACTTTTTCAACCACCGATTTCAACTGCTCCGCAACTTGATGACCATCAGAGATCAATTGTGCGACCGGACCCTTCTGTTCTTCGACCAGATTTTTAATATCAGTCGAGGCCAATTGAAGATTTTCGAGACTACCATTGAGTTTAGGCTCTAAATCGCGTAACAATTGATTAGCGCGATCACTAAGTTCACGAGCCTGGGCCAGGGCAACATTAAAATTGTCGGCAAATTCTGGCTTAGCCACTGTGCTATCCAAAACCTTCTTCACAGTGCGTACCAAATCATCGGCTTGCATAAAAACCTCGCCCCCCAAGCCCATTACTTCAGCGATACCCGCATCAAATAGACCGGGCAAGGATGAACCCACAGGATAGACCTCTTTAGCATCGCCGAGAATAATCCCAATCTGTCGTTCTCCCATTAAGCCGATATTCTGAACCCGAATTCGGGAATCTTTGGGTATTGTAACTCCACGTTTAATTTTGAGAGTGACTCTAACCTTATTTTTATCAAGCTCTATTGTTTCCACTTTTCCCAGTGGAACACCATTTATTTTTACCGGATCCCCTTCGGTCAATGTCGATACCTGATTGAAACGCACGTAATACTTGTCGTATTTCTGACCGGGGCGAATATCTTTCATAAAGTAAACGCCGTAAATCAGGATTGCAAAAGAAACCAAAACCACAGAACCGACAATGAGGTTATTGCTTTTGTTATTCATATACTTCTGTAGAGAGCCGCGTTAAGGGGGTCGTTTGTGATTTGCTTCGCATCATCTCAATCAGCTTTTCGTTAAATATTCTTGCTGCATCAATTCCGTTCATTTTAAGCAACATATTCATGGCAATGACTTCTGAGATAACCGTTATGTTTTTTCCCGGCGAAATGGGTATAATCACCTTAGGCGCCGACAAACCCATGATGTCGGTATTTAAGGTATCGAGGCCAGTGCGCTCGTAGGTTTCTCCTTCTCGCCATTTTTGCAATTCTACTACAACTTCAACCTTTTTCGCATTTCGAATGGCGCGGATACCAAAGAGCTTACCCACATCAATGATTCCAATACCTCGGATTTCCATATGGTGACCCAGCACCTTGTTGCCCTTACCGATAATGGCGTGGCCTTTTCGAAAGAGATGCACCACATCGTCGGCAACCAAGCGGTGACCCCGCTCCACCAGATCAAGTACACATTCACTTTTGCCGACACCGCTTTCACCGACATAGAGCATACCCACTCCGTATACATCAACTAAGCTGGCATGTACCGAGCAGTAAGGAGCAAACCAGTCTTCGAGGATGTCTTGCACCTCTCGCAGAAAATCGATGGTTTCCATGGTAGTGGTAAAGACGGGAATATTTTGTTGTAAACACATCTCCCGTAATTCTTCATGCAGTGCCGCATTTCTAGTTAAAACCCAAAGGGGAGATCGATATTCGGAAAGCCTAGTGAAAATTTGCTTTCGATTTACAGGTCCCAATGACTCCAGGTAAGACCATTCTGTGGTTCCCAAAACTTGAATGCGTTGGAAGGAAAAAACTCCTGTAAAGCCGGCTAAAGCCAGGCCCGGTCGATTGATATTGAATTCGATGATTTCTGTTGAAAGCGAATCTTCACTTGTTTGCAGAGTTAAGTGTAACTCTTCTTTAAAGCGATAATAGAGGTCGCGCACGGGAAGTGATTGTTTACGATTGACTTCCAGACGACTGAAGTCGTAGCTTTTAGTAGACATGTAAAAGTATTCGGCTTAAGGTGAAAAAAGGATTTAACACGTTTATGGAAAATAAATTTTGAAAGATGAAATTGCTTATCATTTAAAAAAGAAGACCCCTGCAGGAGCATCTCCCCAGGGGTATAACATCCGATATATTAGGACTCCGATTAAAGTTCGACCAAACTAGCAACTGGTGCTGATTTATGGACCTTCATTTTTTCTTTTTCCTTCTTTAGTTGCCGCATTGCCTTTGCAAACATTGCTTCGATGGCCTTATGCATATTCTCTTCATCTGCATGGGCGGTTATCACTTTTTCAGCAATGTTTATAACAATTTCTGCCCGCCGGATGCCATTATTTTGGGCATCCAAAATAACATGAGCACCGTGGATAGAATCGTTATACTTCGCCATCGATTCTACCTCCTGTCTCAAGTTTTCTTGCAAAACTGCAGAAGCGTTAAAATGACGTGCGGTAACTTGAATATTCATTGCGCTGATCTCCTTGCTATGGTTCCAATGACAATGTCCTGGAGCCCCATGATTGAAGACTGTCCAACAGGTTAAACTACAATTCCAAAGCCCGTCAAACACAAATCATAAAGACTCTAATACAGCATGATAAGGGGATGTTTGCCTGCAGTCAAGAATTTCCAACCATTTTGTCATTTTTGCGAAGGGTAACTAAAAAAGGAGCTGCTTTTACCAAGTAATCAGAAAATTGAATAAAGCTATAATCCCTGTAAATCCAAAAGTGACGCAACTGACTAAAAAAATGGCTCTTTTTACCTGGTTAGAGGAGCAATCCTGGCTATGACGACTATCCCCAACCCACAATGTATTGACCAAGTTGCCATTTTTCCAAATGGGACCGGCTATTTGGATGCCCAAGGCGCCGGCCAGGGCGGTTTCGCTCCAACCTGAATTAGGACCTGGAAGCTTTGCGTGGTGTTGATAGCCAACTTTAAAGGCTGAAATTCCCTGGAAGCCTGGCAAGAAAATGGCACATAAGGATGTCAAGAAATAACAAAGACGCGCTGGGAGGTAGTTGAGGATGTCATCAAGACGAGCACCCGCCCAACCAAAACTGAGATAGCGTTCTGTTTTATAACCCACCATCGAATCCATGGTGCTGATAATTTTAAAGCATAGCATTGCAGGCAGCCCCCCAAGGGCGAGAAAAAAAAGAGGGGCCAGTATTCCGTCGGTTAAACTTTCGCCCAAACTTTCAACAGCGGCGCGTCGACAGTCTTGAGCTGACATTTTTTCTGTATCTCTGCCTACCAATAGGGCCGTCGCTTTTCGAGCTTTGTTAATTTCGGTTAACTCCGAAGCCTTTAAAATTTGCCACGCATGACCGATTAAAGAACGCCAAGCCAGTAAAAGCCCTCCGAGAAGAGATTCAAATGCAAAGGCTAACCAGAGATTAAAGAATCGAAGCCAATTAAGGATTAGCACTAGAGGCAGAAGCCAAAGCAAGGAAAGTAGGAGAAATAAAAGTACTCCTCCAAAGTATCCGTCCAAGCCCATTGCCCGCAGATTCCTTTCGAAGAACCGTAGACTGGCACCGATTAGACAGACGGGATGCCAGGATGTTCTAGGATCGCCAAAGCCAAGATCGCAGAGTAACACTGTCAGAGGCAAAAAAATCCACAGAACTGATGGAATTATTTCCATTTAGCTGCAAGACCCAATATGACTGCTTTTGCGAAATTTTCCCAAGGCGTTAGTGTCTCACCCAAGGCGTTATAGTGTGATGTAAAAGAGTCCGGCTGTCCAGACAGTGCTGTAGCTAGTAAGGCGCATTGGTAGTGTAATTGTCTCTCGACAGCCTCCTTCGGAAGGGCGCCATAGCGCTGCCTATCCAGAATACTGCTGAATGCCCAGGCATTGGCAGCCACACTGGGGTCGTAGATAAAAGCCTGTTCATTGTTTTTTAGCAAGTTCCATTCTGAAGCGCTGCATTGATTTTGTATCAAGGAAAGCCATTTCTCTCGCGTGATACCGAAGCGCTTTAAAATATGTAACACTCCACGGGTGTAGGATATTTCTAATCCATTTTGCCAGCGCAGGGCTTCGAG
>JBBQAD010000438.1:0-3313 GCA_038315885.1 Fibrobacteria bacterium
GAGAAATCGCCAATTTTACCGGGATTAGTTCTCCCTATGAAGCCCCCCTCAATCCCGAAATCATCATCGATACCGAGAGTTACACTGTAAAGCAGTCAGTCGATTTTGTCTTTGACTGGCTGGAGAAGCAGGGGCTGCTGCATATATGAAGAGGCTAAAGGCCCCGGTTCTACTAAATGATGCAAATCTAAAACAACTATTCCACCTCCTATCTCTAAAGCTGCCTAAGTTCGATCAAGACCTGGTTCTTTTTGCTATTCGGGCAGCCCAGATTGCCTCAAAGAAGAATTCAGATCATTCCATTCCGACCATCACAGAGTGGTTGAGCAGTGTATCATTACAGTCAGCAAAAATTGATTATAATCATATGCGCTGCGTCCTGGGGATTTGGGATCTAAAAAACCAGCGAATCTATGCTGCCCCCGGCTCGACGGTACCCAACGAAAAACAGCTTCGTCTCGCCCACTCCAAGGGCGGCAAAGGCGCCAATCAGTTGGAACCCGGATTTTACCAAGACTTCATTAAAGGTGAGCATTTACAAGGAAAGGCGCGAGGACATTCTGCTTTAAGACAAAGTGCCTCTCGCTTTTATCGGCGCCCTGTTAATTCTTGGCGTATCACAAAAAACGCTCCCCTTTTCTGGGGTAATCCCCATGATAATCTTCACTGTGCATGGAACCTAGACCCTGAACAAACAGGGTTTTCAAGCGCCGGTTGTCTGGTAGTGGCAGGTTGGCCGGCCTGCCCTAGAATAGAGAAACAGACAGAGAATCAGGGTTATTGGAAAGAGTATCACAGTCGAGTGTATCAAAGTTCGCAGAGCCGGTATCCCCTATTGCTGCTTGATTACAATATTTTACTTAAAGCATTTGTGCAGAAGCATCCCCAAATCGTCTTTGGATCTTCAGGCGAAGTTGTCAGGAAAGTTCAAACGAAATTAAAAAAACTGGGACTGTATCTCGGAGCTCTGAATGGGCACATGGATACTAGAACTTATCGATCTTATGTTAACGCTTAGAACTGCATCTGCGCCTGTAACAGTATTTCGTCGTTAGGATAGGTTTCTTTTAGACCTTGTTCCAAAAAGCGGTAAAGCTCAAGAGTTACAGTACTGTTCTGCAAACCGAAGGGAAAGCGTTTCACTTTGCCTCCTACTGTTATCGCGTGTAAACGGTCCGAGGAATACAGGCCATCCGAGGGATCGAAAAATTCATAGCGAGCATAAGCAAAGTAGTCAGGAGTAATTTCAAACTGGGCCAAGGACGAAAGACCCCAGCTCATTTGAGGGTGGCCATCGGGTGGTGTGCTTTCAAATCGGTTTTGCATAGCAAAGAATTCATGCTGAATTTCTAAGCCGGGAAAATGAAATTCATGGTATGCAGAGCCTACCACATACTGATTCACTTTTAACCAATAGGGCAGATTCCACCAGCCGTGCCTTCCCACAAATTCTTCCCATTCCTTACCTGCCTTGACCCCAACATGGGCCCCGAAGCTGGAAAACGGGGAAAAGTTCCAATCCAATCCCATATCTCCGGCCAGTATTTGGGACGGGCTGTTGCCATCATTCCAGGATGGCTGGTCAAAATCAAGCCTGCGTCCCGAACCATTGTGAATAAACCAACGGAGTCGCATACTGCGATCCTTTAGTAAACTCCGCTGGAATTGTATCCCTAAGTCTCGATAATATTGTCTCTGCAACTTGCTTCCCCACCATTTTACATACTGCGTCGGTTGCAAAGTGATGCGATCGAAGTCATCGATATCAACACCCGAATGGACGCCGACCCCCCGGAATAAACCCATTTCTATTGACCAGCGATCCCAATTTTTCTGTAAAAAAGCTTCGCGAATATCGCGACTGTAAAGTTCAAACTGGGCCATTCCCATTAGGCTTGAATCAAATTGTATCTCGCTCTCTAGGCGGATCTGCCCGATATAAAAGCCGGCTTCGGCATTATTCTCCAGAGGAGATTTGATGGAGGGGAAGCCCTTTCCGTTTTCACCGATGCCATAGCCATATTGAAGGTCAGTATGCCAATCGAATTGCGGCTTTTTTGGCTTATTTTTATTTAATAGGCTCGAATCTGCATCTGCGGCATATACCGAAGAAAAGGATAGGAGTAACAATAGAAGAAGCAAAATACCCCGTATCCGAGAGAAAAGACGGACATCAAGCACGAGCGGAAAAATGCGAGCATAATTAGACATAATGGATTCCAATTTAAAGCCAATCCAACACTTTGGAGCGAGCTAATTTATAAAATGCAGGCTACGGGAACCTTCATCTGAATCATCGCCTGAACTTCAGTACTTATCTAGATTTTGACCATGCTTGCCACTGCTTCCAATTCGGAAAAAAATCTGCGGGCTCAGAAACCCAAATGGCTGCGCTCACAGATTCCCGGCGGGCAAGCCTATGCCAAGGTTAAATCCATTGTCCGTAAGCACGAATTGCATACGGTGTGTGAAAGCGCAACCTGCCCCAACTTAGGAGAGTGTTGGTCACGAGGCACTGCGACTTTTATGATTTTAGGCAATATCTGCACACGAGGCTGCCGCTTCTGTGATGTGCCCAAGGGAAAACCCATAGAATATGATAGGGATGAACCCCGACGAGTAGCCGATTCTGCAATGAAAATGGGTTTGAAATATGCAGTGATAACATCGGTTAGCCGTGATGATTTACCCGATCAAGGTGCTGAGGTCTGGGCAGAAACCTTGTATGAAGTCCGCAACCAGAATCCCGGAATCCGTATCGAGGCGCTTATTCCCGATATGCAAGCTAAGCCAGAATTGTTGGATATTATTTTGACCGGCAAACCTGATGTACTCAATCACAATTTTGAAACAGTGAAACGTTTGCAGAAATCTGTCCGGGGACGGGCCAATTTTGAGACCAGTGCTTTCGTTCTCCACTATGCCAAACAAAAGGGTTTCTTGACTAAAACCAGCTTTATGCTAGGTCTTGGAGAAGAACTCTTTGAAGTCCATGAGATGCTACATGAGTGTGTTAAACTGGGTGTAGACATCGTTACATTTGGTCAATATCTACGCCCTGGTGTAGAACACTTACCCGTGGAACGTTTTTGGAATCCACAAGAATTTTCTGAACTTAAAGCCTTTGCTCATCAATTGGGGATTAAACATTGTGAATCTGCCCCCATGGTGCGAAGTTCTTACCATGCCGAAGAAGTCACCCACGAACTATTCAACGAAACCAACAAAACTCGTCCCTAAGCCGCTAAACTTTTCCATGTTGCTTTCTTTTTGCATGTGCTTGATCAAATTGAGCGAACCGTGTCAAAAACCC
>JBBQAD010000047.1:0-11831 GCA_038315885.1 Fibrobacteria bacterium
TAAAAAGCACATCTATTCCAATACAGCATGATCAAGTGCTGTTACAAATGGCACAGGATTTAAATCGATTTATATCGTCTGACGATCCCTATGAACGATTTCTGAAACTGTTACATCAAGCGATTCCTTTTCATGCTGCTGCATTGTTACATGTTGAAGGCGATTATCTCGTGCCGCAGGCAGTCATTGGATTATCCGAAGAAACAATTTTCAGAAAGTATACAATAGCCAAACATCCACGCCTGCAAATCATCTGTAAATCTGAGGAACCAATACAATTTCCCGTGGATTCCCGATTACCCGATCCCTTTGATGGCTTTCTAAAACCAGCCCAAGCTTCCAATGCTAACATTCATTCTTGTCTAGGCATCCCCCTTCGTTCGGAGGGAGAGTTGATTGGTATTTTGACGGCCGACTCCTTGCAGCCTAATGCGTTTGATCATCTCGAACTGAATTTTCTCCAGATGCTGGGAGCTTTGGCGGGCACTTTGATGCAGACAAAAATGTTATTGGATACAGTGCAGTCGCATGCAGAGAAGCAAGGTAGAGTAGTACAAGATTTAATGCGTGATGCACAAGAGCGAGAGGGAGGGAGTCTAATCGGTACATCCTTAGCCATGAAAAAATTAAAAGAAGAAATCGCCCTGGTCAGCAAGACGGATTTGGCTGTATTGATATTAGGTGAAACCGGAGTTGGAAAGGAAAGGGTAGCGCGAAGCATTCATCAATCTTCATCAAGAGGCGGGCAGGCCATGATCTATGTAAACTGCGCGGCCCTGCCGGAATCGATTGCTGAGAGTGAACTATTTGGACACGTACGAGGAGCCTTTACCGGGGCGGAGTCACAGCGATCTGGTAAATTTGAAATTGCCGATGGCAGCACATTATTTCTCGATGAAGTAGGTGAATTGCCAATTGGAGTTCAGAGTAAATTACTGCGAGTTTTGCAGGAGGGAGAAATTCAGCGAGTTGGGAGTGACAAGACTTTCACCGTCAATGTCCGCCTGATTGCAGCCACCAATCGAAATTTGAAAGAGGAAGTAAAAGCTGGGCGATTTCGATCTGATTTGTATCATCGTTTACATGTGTATCCGATTACATTGCCGCCATTGCGCGATCGTGGAGAGGATATACTGCTGTTGGCGGCACATTTTATGGAACTGTATCGAAAACGCTTTGCACTAGATGCTTTGCGTCTGTCTGCCGATGCGCGAACCATGTTGGTGAATTACAATTGGCCTGGAAATGTCCGCGAACTGGGAAATCTGGTGTCTCGAGCCATTTTGAAAGCATCATCGAAAGAAAGGCGTGAGGGAAATCATGCGGTTATGGTTACATCGGAAGATTTAGGATTCAGTGGATCAAGCAATGCAACAAATTCGACTTCTACTTCAGAAGACAAAATTGGCACTGAAGAAAGCTTCAGCGAAAATAATGAGCAAAGCGAACCCGGAGAGTCTGTTATACCATTAACATTAAATATTGATATTTCTGATTTAAGTCTGCATGAAGCATGTGATGAGTTTAAAAAAAATCGTATCCTTCAAGTTGTAAAGGAATGCGACGGTAATTGGTCAATGGCAGCCAAAAAATTGGGACTGTATCGTTCAAATTTGCACGGTCTTGCAAAACGCTTAGGCTTGAAAATTTAAGGCAAACTATTAATTCCGACTGGCCTTAGCTAGTAATTGTCAAAAGAGAAAAGAGTTTACATGGAATATTTTGTGCTTGCACGGCTTGTGCATATAATTGCGGTTATTTTATGGATTGGCGGTGTTGCGATGGTTACAACTGTTATCATTCCATCAGTTAAAAAAATGGCATCCAAAGAAGAACAGATTAATATGTTCGAGAGAATAGAAGGGTCTTTTGCTTGGCAAGCGAAAATAACCACATTGTTAACAGGGCTTTCGGGATTTTACATGCTCTATTATTTAAAAGCTTGGGGCCGATATCTTGATTTGAGATTTTGGTGGATTCATGCAATGACCTTTGTTTGGCTTTTGTTTAGCCTCATACTGTATGTTCTTGAACCCCTTATCTTGCATAAGCTATTTCGCAAGGCAGTCGCGAAAAACCCGGCAGCAGCATTCCGAATTATTCACCGTTTACATTGGATGCTTCTAAGTTTGAGCCTCATAACAGTTGCCGGAGCAGTTGCCGGCAGTCATGGCTGGTATTGGTTTTAAAAAAACATAATTACAATTTAACCCCACTCCTCATTCAAATAAAGAAAGTATTGATATCGATTTCTCAAAGGAATAGCTCTCTGTCCCCGGATAAACAAGGTAGACCTCCTGGGGACGTAAATCATCCATTGCCGATCGCAAGCCGCGACCCGGTTTAGGCGACAAGGAAAATTTCATTTCATACAATATTGGCGCGCTATCGGGACGAATTTCTACTAAATCAACTTCCGCTCCTCCCACTGTTCTGTAGTAATAAAAACGGGAGTGTGGTGAATTTACACCGGCACGACGAATAATCTGCTCAATGGCAAAACCTTCCCAGGAGGCTCCAAGACCAGGATGACCCATTAAGGCTTCCAGACTCATCAGATCCAGAGCATGGTGTAATAGTCCACTATCTAAGAAATAAACCTTGGGTGCCTTAATTAAGCGTTTTTTAAGATTTACAGAATAGCTGGGAAGTATCCTTAGAATGTGACTCTGTTCCATCAGATCAAGATAGCGCTTACAAGTAGGCCCTGATATGTCCATACTTTGAGCAACTTTGCTGGCATTCCAGATTTGTCCGTGAAAGTGAGCTATCATTTGCCAAAAACGGCGAATCATCGGAGCTGCTATGTTAACACCAAGTTGTGGCAAATCGCGGTCCAAATAGGCTTGAGTAAAGGCACCACGCCAGGTGTAACTTTGTTCTTCATTTTGTGCCAGATAGCTTAATGGATAACCGCCTCGAAGCCACAGGCGCTCCAATATTTTTTTCTGATTCAAATTCTCTTTTTTATCAGTAAGCACTTCGTCAAGACTAAAAGGTGGCAATTCAATGGTTATCATTCTGCCCGCAAGCGATTCTGAACTGTGTCTTATTAGCTCTGATGACGATGAGCCCAGTAATAAAAATTTGTATTGACCTTGATCGACAAGATAACGTAGTAATGGAAACAAATCGGGGCGACGTTGTACTTCATCGATTACAATGAGTTTCCCTTGATGCTTTTCCAAATATATTTGTGGATCAGTTAATCGATTTAAATCAGCCGGATTTTCCAAATCAAGGTGAATGGATTGCTGATAGTGTAACTCCATATTTTCAATACTGTCTTGCGCTAACTTTTTGGCTAGTGTTGTTTTGCCCACCTGACGAGAGCCTAAAACGGCGCATACAGGGAATTGCTTGAGTCCCATTTGTATTTGGGAGGAGAGTTTTCGTTTAATCGGGAAGTTCATAATTATCCTGTATAATCTAAAATCAGAATTTCAATTATACAACTTAACTTTTATTTTGAGTCAATTTACGTCTTTTTCGCCACAGCGATGGAGGCGACCCCTCAGACCGGGTCGCCTAAAGCGTACTAAACTGGGCGAGGAGGCTTAAGCCGAGAGCGCGGTGCGCCGGAAGCGATGTAACAGAAAAATAGGCGCAGTCGCCCAGAAGCACTTTATGATACACTGATTCAATATGATTTGCGGAAGTTTGTTATTCTGAAGTGTTACTAATTGCTCGCGATCTACAATAATCAGCCTGATCGATTTTAGAAGCTTTATGTAGTAAAACGTCAAGTAGTCGATCAGCAAGTTCATCTTCTTCTTGTTCCACAATGATGTACCCATTTCCAGATAGAAAAGTAGTTGCACAGGCGGCTCATTCATCGGCCTAATTTATCCAATGACTTTCTATGCCTTGTTGCTAATTTTTTCATAAATAGCAAGCCGAATTGTTCTATATAAATGACTCTAAAATATCAAATTAAGAAAGCTTTTTAGATTAAAAAACGTATCTGAAGCATGCACTACCCCAGCCCAACCTGTTTTAGTAACACTCCGCTAACCGCATTTAAAGCGAGTTCCTGGTATTTTTTTTGCCGTATTAGTGATAGCCCCTTGTTTTTCAATAAGAGTAATGATTCTGTATTAATTTCGCCATGAACCAGGTCTACAAAGTCGTCATCGTCTAATTCGCCCGCTGCACGTTGCTTTGTCCATTTTTCCAATTTGCTTTTTCGGGTTTTCACAAAGGCCAGAAAGTCTTTTCCCCAGGTTTTGGCTTCTGTGCGGGCCAATTCTTTCACAATGGGGCTCAAGGAGAGTTGTAGATCATCCAATAGTGCTTTCCAGTCAAATTCTTTGTGTTTCAAATCTTTTGCCATACAGTCTACCTTCTATTTTTTTTCTTTTCCTGATTCCAGACCGATAATCAAATCAAAATGTTCTGCGATTTGACTTTTCTTTTCTTCGATGTAAACAGGAGCCAAGATTTTTTTGTTTTCCCAGCGTTTGAAGAAAGTAAATAAAGACGCTTCGTTTGTATCTATTACAATTTTCCACTGAGCGCTGGATAGCTCATTATCGGGCCTTCCCTTGGCATACTCATAGGCTTTCTCAACTTTTAATTTTAATTCACTGACTTCTGCCTGATGAGTAACAAATGAATCTCTTGCCAATTCCATTGTATGCAGGGCATCAACTTTAAGATCAACAGCTTGCTCGTAGGCCCTTTGGCTAAAAGGTGCAATACTTGCACAGCCAGAGAGTAACATTTGAAATAATTGAAATAAAATTAGTATTACAAAAATTCGCATGGAATAAGAAAAATTTCTGTGACTCATTCGAAGAGGTCGGAGAAAACTGAGTGACTGCATGTTTAACTCTTTCGTCCCAAGATGCCTTGGCCTTTCAAGATGTTTCTGAGCATGGGTTCAACCCTGCATTCAGAAGCCTTGAAAGCGATTCGCTTTTTTAATTCTCGTTTGAGGTTTTCGTCTTCAATTTTTTCTATTTGCAATGTCATCACTTCAGCGGTCTGACGATATTGTTTTCCCCGATGAAAGAGCCACCAACCCAGGAGCATTAATACGGCGATACCTGCAACTGCAACCCATATAATTATTTTGATATTTCGTTTTAAAAAACTCTGCTCACTACGCAATTTGGGAATTAGGTTTTTATCAATCCCCTGTGAGGCGTTTTCAATCACTCGGCTAAGCATTGTATCTAAGGCCAGTCTGGTTTTCTCACTTAAGAGCTCATCACGCAAACGTGCTACCAGATTTACGGCTGTATCACCGAGATCAGAATAGATCAAGCCCAATTGGGCTCGGGTGCTTTCTCCCAATAATTGCTGGCGCGCCAATGCAATTTGTTTAACAAGATCTGTTTCAATTTTTAAAAGTTTTAGACGGCTGGGTTCGCCTATGGCACTGTCTCGGAGTTGGCTAACTTGAATTTGTAATTGTTGACCTAAAAGAATCAGTAGCGAATCCAAACCTTGCTTGGTTTTTTCAGTCAATAAAGAATCGCGTGCCGAAGCAACCAATCCACCGCCTAAACCCGAGCCAACACTTCCTGCCTTAGTGGTTAGGGCGTCACCTGCACCGGAACCGAGGGAGCTTCCCGCTTTGTAGAGTGAGCTGCAAGAGAATAATACAGCCAGTGTGAATGATAAAAGACCAAGTCGTAGACTCAATATCATAGACATGAGCATCTCCAACGAAAAAATAAAGACATAGTTACATTTTTTTAGTTTTTTTACTCTTATATTTCTTTGAACTTTAAACACCTTCGAAAGTCTTCAGGGTCTAGGACATTCCCCTATTGACAACATGAGAATAATTCAAGTTAGTCCATCAAGTGAAGTGAATGCATTTAAGAAAGTGCTTTTGCCGTATGACCAAGTGGCTGAAACCATGAGTTCAAGCTCCAGAATTCTTTCCTTTATTGAATAGAAACCAAGTCAACATGAGTACACCAGAAACACATCTTCACATTCAAGGCTTAGAGTCTTCATGGCGGGTAGAATGTTTCCCTTTTTCTTCTGTCGATGGTGTAGAGTGTTCCCTTCTGCATGTGATTGGTTCTACGCCGGGCACGAAGGGTCCCTTGCTTATGGTGCACGGAGCAGGTGTACGCGCTCAGATTTTTTGCGCCCCTTCGGGTGAACATTTGATCCACTATCTGGTCTCGCGTGGTTGGGATATTTGGTTGCTTAACTGGAGAGCCAGTATTGATATTCCATTTAATACATGGACACTTGAAAAAGCAGCTGTCTATGATCATCCGCGAGCCGTGCAAGAGGTATGCTTAAGAACAGGTGCCTCGCAAATTGATGCCCTTATTCATTGCCAGGGTTCCACCAGTTTCACCATGTCTTTGCTGGCCGGGCTGGTTCCCCAGGTGAGACGAGTCATTAGCAACGCCGTGTCACTACATCCCATTGTGCCCTCCTTTTCAAGATTCAAACTGAACTACATGCAGCCTTTGGCTTCGCTTTTCATAGATCGGCTAAATCCGCGTTGGGGTCTTTACCGCAAGGGATTTATGCCCCACCTGTTCAACACTGTGGTGCGACTGTTTCACCAGGAGTGTGAAAATTTGGTATGTAAACATGTCAGTTTTACCTATGGAACGGGCTGGCCTGCGCTATGGAGTCATGAAAACTTGAACGAGGCGACGCATGAGTGGCTTAAAGAAGAGTTTGCAGATGTTCCATTTACTTTTTTAAAAGAAATCAAACAATGTGTCTCAGCAGGCCGTTTGATGTCGTATGAAGAGCATCCCGAATTACCGAAGGATTTTACTGCTCAGACACCTAAGACAGATGCTCGCTTTGCTCTTTTCGCAGGTGAAAATAATCTGTGTTTTTTACCCGAGAGCCAGAGAAAAACATTTGGATTCTTAAGCCGCTATCGCAAAGATCATTCCCTGCATGTCTTACCAAATTACGGACATTTGGATGTATTTATGGGTAAACACGCTGCCAGAGATGTTTTTCCTTTGATTGAAAAAGAACTGGAAACGGTTTGAACAAGAGGTACACATGAGCACACCGGAACGAGCAAAACAGCTTGCGGGTCGTTTTGCCAAAGTAGATGGAATTCCCTATTCCATGCCCATTAATTCCGAAAAGACTCCGGCTCTTATGGCTGCATTTTCGATTGATGCCGACAAAGCAAAAAAACTCATGCCGGGTAATGAGTTACATCCCATGCGTTTATGGAAGCGCGCCTTGTTAATGATTACGGTCGTGAACTATAAAATCACCGATATTGGGAGTTATATCGAATACAGTATTGCCATTGGCTGTACCCACGGAAAAAAAGCGGCACCGCCCCTATTGCCCGGAATATTTCAAAAACCTTGGGGCACTGGGCAATATGTGTATGATTTACCTGTCAGCACTGAAGTTTCGGTAAAGGGAGGCAAAGGAATTTGGGGAATGCCGAAGCATCAGGCAAATCTCGATTTTGTCGTCGGCGATGATTGGGTATCTAGTCAGTATGACAAAGACGGACAATTCATGATGAAGATTGAAGTCAAAAAACCTGATCATTCCTGGTTGAAAATCAAAACACCAGCGGCTAATTATTGTCAATTCCGCGGGATGTTGATGAAGTCTTATGTCTACTTTGAAGGGAAAATTGGATTTCGACTCTTTCAAAAAGATTCGGCCCGATTGTATATCGGTGATCATCCGCGCATGCAGGCTCTGAAGGATTTGGATATCGATCCTAATCCCATATTTGCCGCCTATTTTCCTGAGACACAGGGGATTTTGGATGACTATTTTGAATCCTGGTTTTTAACCTATCCTACGCTACCCAGTACTATACCAGAAGGTCTGGAAAGCGTCACGAAATTAGGACAGGGACAGGATTGGTTAAAACCTCCAACAGCTGTGGTTCCGCCCGCAATTGATGCGAGACGCAAATAGGCAATAGGGGAATAGATTAATGACAAGTTACAAATGCCCAAACTTGACTTTCTAAATAATTTAGTGGTGATTGAATTTCAAAAACATATCAATTTAAAAGGATAAAAGAATGGATAAAAAAATAAAAACGAAACTATTTATCATAAATAGTGCATACATATTTTTTGGAGCTACGCTCTATGTTGGGGTACTTTGGGCTCTGCATTTTTTCTGGTTTCCTACCTGGAAAAATTTGATGGTTGAAAATTATTACGATCAATTTATTCCGCAAACCACGGCTGCCACCAAATTCTTTACAATTTTAGTTCCCATCATGTTTTTAAGTCATTTGATTTTGTGTTGGCAAGAATGGAAAACCAAATTGCGCTGGCTAGCCATTCTTGCACTATTGGCACTAAGCGGTGCCACCTATGTGGGAACTATGCATATCATTCCAGTAAACAAAATTTTAAAGCAGCATATTACTGATCAAGGTCGTGTGACACAACTATTAGAAAAATGGATGATGCTAAATGACATTCGCATGGTCCTAATGACTCTTGCCTGGGCTACCCTGATGGCCTATTTCGGCTACAAGGCCTATGTCTATGACACTCGTAAATTGGTATAAATTTCGAGGAGCCAATTATGAACAGAATTCCGCCCTGGCTTTTTTTCTTGCTTCTGATTATAGCCGTATTAACCTTTCTAAGTGGAGCAATACAATGGATTTGCCCTAAACTGATTTTAGCTTGGGTGGGTGGATCGATGGAAGAGACAAGCATCCATTTTTTCCGAATTGTTGGAATGTTTATGTTGCTCTTTGGAGGCTTACTCGTTCAGGCCTTAATGGCAGATAATACTCCTGCTTGGGCTATCTTTTGGTGCATGGCACAGAAAATGGGAGCTGCAGTGATGGTAACAATCGCTTTACAGCAGGGTTTATTCAATAATCTTGCCTGGGCAGTGGCCGGTTTTGATTTTGTAACGGCTTTATTATTGGCCTACCTTTGGAAAAAATTGTGTCTATAACACGAGGAGAAAAGAGCTTGTTTTCTGATCTATCTTCCAATTCTGCCGATGTCGTCAAGCGCAGCCTTATTCTAGGTGGGGGAGGCATGCGAGTTGGTTATCAGGCTGGTGTGCTGCGCGCTTTAGAAGAAGAGGGTATTGTATTTAATCATATCGATGGCGCTTCTGGAGGAACCATCAATCTGGCAATGTTACTCTCAGGTTTAAGCCCAACCGAAATGTGCCGACGCTGGAATGAACTTCGAGTGAGTGATTTTGTCAGTTTTTTACCGATAGCCGATTATTTACGCAGTCCTAAGCTAAAATCGATGGGTGATGCAAGGGGTTTACGCGATAAGGTTTTTCCGGCCCTCGGTATAGAAATGGAGAAACTCCGTTCGTGTAATACAGTACAGGCGACTTTTAACGTGTGTAACTTCACCAAAAAGACGAATTTATCGATTCCCCATCAAGAAATGGATATGGATTACCTGATTGCGGCTGTTTCACTCCCGATTTTTATGCCTCCTGTTGAAAAGAATGGAGAATTGTTTCTCGACTCCGTCTGGATTAAAGACGGAAATGTTACCGAAGCAGTTAAACGGGGGGCTGAGGAAGTTTGGGTCGTTTGGATGATTGGAAATTCTCCAAAATATCGACCTGGAGTCTTCAACCAATATGTTCACATGATCGAACTATCAGCCAATGGTGCCCTGTTCGAGGAATTTTCCTGGGTGCGGGATTTGAATGATCGTATTATTAGGGGAGACAGTCCCTATGGTCAGAAAGTACCGATTCGATTACATCTAATCCATCCCAGAACGCCTCTACCTTTAGATCCCGATTATTTTGTTAACTCTATCAATGCCGCCACACTCATCAACCAGGGCTATGCTGATACTAAGCGTTATCTCGGCGAACGCTTACAGCAAGGTCAACCCTGGCAGCCGGAGGTTACATATATGATTGATCAGGCTAGTGGAATCACTTTTCGTGAAACAATGTCGGGCGGCTTTGCCTTGGGTGAAACTGACCCCAAACAAGGCCTTGAAAAGGCACGCGGTACGACCTTAGCCTTGCATGCGACTATTACTATTGATGATATGGACGCCTTTGTTAGAGACGCCCAACATGCGGGCAATTTAGTGGGGCACATTGATTTTGCGCCCTTGGGCATGGGCTTGTCTTCAAGTTCAGGTGTCTTCAATATTTTTTCCCGAAGTGAAGATCCCAAAACAAAATTTATGGTCTATGAAATGGGATTTGTTCAAAATGGAAAAGACTATTACTTCGCTGGCAAAAAAGAAGTGCGAGATGATCCGGGTTTTGATCTCTGGAAAGATACTACCTCTCTCTATTCCACTCTTCACGAAGGTAAAGATGCCAAGGGCAAAATTATTGGAGCGGGAGTGTTAACACTCAGTGTACCAGAGCTTCTTAAGCTGGTGTCAACGGTTCGACCAGTAGGCGCTGAAAGCGCAATTGAGGGCGCAGGAGCAATCGCGAAATTCGGAACATTTTTCTTAGGTCAACTTTGGGAGAGATATGGCGCCGCCAAATTCAGCTGAACACTCCCGTCCGCCAAAACGGCCTGATAACTTGGACTCTTTAAGCATCGGCTTTCAACGTCAGTGCATGGTTTCTTGGTTTGATCCGCTACAGTTGATTCAAACAGGAATTAAAACTCTGTTATCCTCCCTTTTTGGTTCGTACTCCGATAAACGGGAGTTGATGCCGGTTTTATCCACCATGTCACCCAGTTTCGATCATCGCAGTGAGACGGATGAGAACGGTGATTTTTGGTTTGATTACATTGCAGATACCGGAGATGGTTTTGATTCTACTTTTACTGTAGCCTCTCTGTTAGCGGCCAAAGAAATCTCTCTGCCAGGTTTAGATGCCCCGCTACCGCGAGGGCGACTAGTGGTATTAGGTGGAGATCAGATTTATCCCACAGCTTCTCGCGAAGAGTATCAGAATCGGTTGGTAGGACCCTTCCGCTCGGCTTTGCCTTGGTCGTTAAACGAGGCAGAAGCTCCGGTAATGTATGCAATACCAGGAAACCATGATTGGTACGATGGCCTCACCTCGTTTATGCGTCTCTTTGGCCAGGGACGCTGGATTGGTGGCTGGAAAACCCAGCAGGGGCGCAGTTATTTCTCCTTGCAGCTTCCCCATGGATGGTGGTTTTGGTGCATTGATATTCAACTAAACAGTGATATCGATCATCCCCAAATTCTGTACTTCGAAAGTTTGGCACGAGAAAAGGTGAAGCCGGGTGAACGGATCATTTTGTGCACGGCTGAACCGAGCTGGAGTCACCAATGGTTAGGCAAGGCAGGGGCCTTTCGAACTCTCGGTTTTTTTGAAGACCGCATCATTCGACGCTATGGGCATGAGGCTACATTGGTGCTTTCTGGTGATATACACAACTATCATCGTTACATGCGCAGTGATTCCCAGCTACAAAGAATAACATCGGGTGGGGGAGGCGCATTTTTACATTCTACCCACTTTTTGCCCAAGGGAGAAGTTTCCCTATTAGAAGGTACGAGCACTAAGGCAATGGCAACCGAAGCAGCGCTTGCCACTGGAGAGATGAAAGTATTAAAAGAAAATGAAGGCACCGAAGAATTACAAAAGAAAAAGATAATTGAAGTCGCTCGGTCGGAAGAAGAAAAAGAGGATGTAAACGAAGATCGCGAGGTATCTGAACTAGAAACCACGTATCACTTTAAGTCTGCATACCCATCTCACAGTGTCTCCAAAAATTTGGCCAGAGGGGCGAAATGGACTTTTTTTAAGGCAAGACCAAATCCGGGAGAAAGTGTTTTCAATTTGGCTGGAATTTCTAGAAGTTGGGGAATCGGAATTTTTCTGGCTCTGTATTACTTAGTCACAGCCTGGGTAATTCAAAGCGCCAGTCGTTCGGATGGAATAACCTTAGT
>JBBQAD010000376.1:0-4115 GCA_038315885.1 Fibrobacteria bacterium
TCTTCTTTGATATGCAAGATTATTTCTGTACCACGAGTCTCTGTGGAAGCCTCTTCGAGTGTATATGTACCATCTCCGGTTGACTCCCATCGCCAGGCGGATTCTTCGCTGCCTAATCGTTTTGTCACCAGGGTGACTTTGTCGGCGACCATAAACACCGAATAAAAACCCACCCCGAATTGACCGATGAGGCTGACATCGCCTCCCTTTTGTTCTTGTTTCATACGATTGAGATATTCACGGGTACCTGAATTGGCGATGGTACCGATATTGCGAATAAGCTCTTCTTTTGTCATGCCGATGCCGTTATCAGTAATGACTATCTGTTTCTCTTCGCTGTTGATGCGCACTCGAATTTGAAAGTTTTTGTCTTCACCTAGAATATCAGGGTTGGTCAGTGAATCAAAGCGGGCCTTATCAATCGCATCAGATGCGTTGCTGACGAGCTCCCGCAGGAAAATTTCCTTGTTGGAGTAGATTGAGTGAATCATCAAATCGAGAAGTTGCTTTACTTCTGCCTGGAATTCTTTTTTCTCAGGTGCCATGGTGGCCTCGGCCATTTTATACCTCGCTGAAAGTGTTTTTGGTGATCTTAGCAAAAGATATGCGCATTCGTTTGAATGGCATTACTAGACGATTTTAATGGTTTACGTGGAGGGAATTCGGAATTTCAGGGAGCCCAAACAGTCAGCGAATCAAAATGGGACAAAAAAAAGGGGTCTGACTCAAAATGAAACATGAACAAATTAAAACGCTTAGCTTCAGGCACCTTTCATCACTTTTTGGCATCCTTAATCCATTCAAGCCAAATTTCAGGCGTATAACCGACAGTGGATAGATGCTTATTGCGAAGCACCGGCGTTGCAAGAAGTAGGGGATCATCCAGCAAAAGACTGGGAATTCGCCCCGGAGACATAAAGGCTAAACCTTTTTCTTTAAATCGTTTGCTCGATTTATCGATAAGCTGCTCCCAACCCACCTTTTGTGCTACAGTCTCAAGTTCCCTCTTGCTCATGGGTTTGATTTGCAAGTCGATGGCTTGAAAGGCAATTCGTCTCTCCTTAAAAAAGCGCTCGGCCTTGCGGGTATCGGAACAGGATTTGACTCCGAAAATCTGAATATTCAGCGCAGCCATGCGATACAAACCTGTCTAATGGCGGGATAGTGAATCGATAACATTCCGATAAATGTTAACAAACAAAGCAGAAAGGCAAAAACTTGAAAGAACAGAGGCATAAAGAGGCCATTGCCAAAAAAGGCACATAGGGAAAGTGTAACAACCAAAAAGAGCAGCAGGGGTCCGCCGAAATTTTGACTACAAAGCGCAAACCATGCTTTTACAAAGCTAGCGGGGGAAAGCGGAAAATTTTCTGGAAAATGCTTGCTGAAAAATAGGGCTAAGGTACTAGCTCCTAAAAAAATCCAGGAGAGTATTGCAATGGGTAGTTTAAGCATGGGCAACTTTGTGGAAAAGTAAAACAGGCAATATATTTTGCTGGTACCAAAATTTGCAAGTTACTGACACGAATGGATTGCATGGGTCAGTGGTTTGAGCCATTTGTTTTGAATTTGGAGCTATTGATGCGAAAAAATGTTTTTAACAGTTTAGCAGAGCTGGCTGAGGCTTCCCATCAACTGTTGAAGGGACCCAATATTGCAGTATCGGGCGGAAACACCTACGCCACCCTTTTTAAAGCTTGGGCTGAATTGAATAAAAAATCTGAACTGCAATTTTATCCCGTCGATGAACGTAAGGTTCCTTTCGAAGACGATGCCTGTAATTGGCGCGTGGCTTATGAATCGCTATTGAAGCCTTGGGGCCTGGAGGAGCAAAAGAATCATTGGGCTCAGTCTGCCTTGCAATATCAAAAAGTGCTTAGAAAAAGTTTCGAAAGTAAAATTGTTTTTGATCAGTGCTTTTTAGGGATTGGCGATGATGGTCATACCGCTTCACTCTTTCCAGGAGGCCCGGAATTAGCTGATTTGGATAGCGAAATTTTAGAAACCCGTAGTCCTAAGCCACCTGTTGAGAGAATTACACTGGGTCTCTCGGCAATTTGGCGAAGCAAAGACTTAATTCTGATTGTCATTGGAAAAGGCAAAGGACCCATGCTACGCAAACTGTTTGAGGGTGACGATAGCCTTCCCATTGTAAAGGCCCTAGGGGGTCATTCCAATCCCCAGGTCTTGCTCGATAGTGATGCCTCTTTGTCAATGGAGCGAGAATAATGTCATGCCCATGTTTTTTTTTGTACAATGAGGGCAGTTTTTAAACAGTTTTTTAGAAAATTTATCCCGGGAATGATTGAAGGAAATCTTATGAAGATTAAAGTCGTTTTGTTTTCAGCTTCACTATTGGCAAGCTTCCTATTGTTACAGTCCTGTATCTCACCTGAAGTGAGCAAACGCCTGAACACCATTGAGGCTCGACAAGATTCTTTGGTTGCTTTGGTAACAGCACTTAAAGAAAAGACTGATTTTATTGCTGTGCGTGCGGGCTGGCGTCCTCCACCGGATACGACCCCTAAAGAAATTCCCTTGGCGGGTTCGTACTCAGAAGGTCCTGAAAATGCAGTCCTAACCATCGTAGAGTTTTCTGATTTGGAATGCCCTTACTGCTCAGGAATTGCCACGGTGCTCGATTCCGTATCCAAGGCATACCCCCAAGATGTTCGGCTTGTCTTTAAACATTTCCCATTGAGCTTCCATCCCCAAGCAAAACCGGCGGCTGCAGCTGCTTTAGCAGCTGGAAAACAGGGTAAATTTTTTGACTATCGGTTTCGTCTGGCCAAGGATTTTCGCAACCTGGGGGATTCGACCTATCTAGCGGTTGCCAAGGAGCTGGGCCTGGATATGGCACAATTCAAGAAGGATATGAGTGATACAAGCGCAGCTAACCAACGGATTAACCAAGATTTGATTTTAGGTGCAAAATTGGAGGTGGAAGGGACGCCTACCGTCTTTGTTAACGGTAAGTTGGCCGAGTCACGCAGCTATGAATACTTTGTGCAAAAAATCGAAGCGGCAAAGAAAAAAGGGTAAAAACTTACTCTTCTTCTTCGGATTGTTCCTGGCGTATGCTTTCCTTACGCTTTTCTAGCTTCACCTTTTCATCATGGCTGCGTTTGGATTTGCGATACCAGGCGTCGCGATTGTCATAGCCAGGCATAAACTGCATCGGTACTTCGCGCCCCTCTTCCAAATTACGAAATTGTAAATATTCATCAGGGCCGGCGTAACTATAACACTCTCCTTGCCTTCCTGCTCGGGCTGTTCTTCCAGTACGATGTAAATAATCTCTCCGGTTCTGGGGCAAGTCATAATTGATAATCAGCGATACATGGCTAATATCTAAACCTCGGGCGGCCAAATCTGTGGCAACCAAAAAGGGAAAGCGGTTGCTACGGAAATTCTGAAAAACCTGGGCTCGCTCTGATTGTTCGAGTTTTCCGTGTAACATTCGGCTATTGAATCCTCGTAACTTTAAAAGCCCATGTAAATGTTTAGCTTTTTCGCGGTTGCGGACAAAAACAATAGCCTGCTGTTTTGGATTGCTTTTTGTTTCAGTGAGTAAATCAGTGAGCAGTTGATTTTTATGCTTATTGGTTTTCAATAAATAAAAGTGTTCTTCTAATTCTCCTTTGCCGGTTTCGAGTTGCATCAATTCCAGATCGGAGATACGCGCCTCTTCGCTGACGGCTGTTTCAGGCGCGGATGCAGAAAAACACAGGCGTTGAGCGCGCGGAGAAATTTTCTGCATGACAAGACCAACTTGTTCGATAAAGCCCATCTCCACCAATTTATCGAACTCATCCAGCACAGCGATATCGAGATTGCGCAACCAAGAACCCATTTTATCGAGCATGTCGAGTAGGCGTCCCGGTGTTGCAACTATCAACCAGGGGTCTTGCTTGATGGCCTTAACTTGGGCGGCTGCGTCGTTACCCCCGACAATAATCAGTGAACCATTGCGCAAGTCGGGCTGTAACTCTTGTAACATTTGGCTTACCTGGTAGGCTAATTCCCTGGTGGGTACTAAAACCAAGGCTTTGGCCTTGGGTTTATGTTGAACCAATTGCCACAGGGGTAGTAGGTAACAGAGAGTTTTGCCCGTT
>JBBQAD010000014.1:0-16810 GCA_038315885.1 Fibrobacteria bacterium
TTTCAATATCGCGCAAATTGCGGCGCACTTGATTGTTTTTCTTGTCCTTCACGACGACTGCTTCTGCAGCTTCTTTTTCTACAGCATTGGGACTTGGGCTTGCCTCATCTTCTGACCAAACCAACATCGCCGAAGCCAGTAAAGTGGCAACTAAGATTTTTGAAAATGAGGCCATTGAAATTCTCCCTTTTTCATGTTACAGAGTCAGTCAAGCACAGCAGGAACGATTTCTCAAATATACTGTAAGGTCTGGACTTCGCGCTTGTCAAACCTTATCGGTCCTTAGAAAGTAACAAAAGCAGGGATAAACCAAATTTTCCCAGATTCTGAAGTAAAAAGCTCAGAATTTTCATCCTTTAGAATTTTCACAACTCAGATCGATATTTGGACTCAGCTCTCCGGGGCCTCTTAAAAGGCCTAATTGACGCCTCATCTGGGCAGCAGCTGCTATCATGGCAGCATTGTCGCCGCACAAGTCTAAAGAGGGAACAATCAAACGAAATCCGAAGCGCTTGGCAGACTCCTGCAAATTTAAACGCAGTGAAGGATTTGCTGACACGCCCCCGACCAAAAGCAGTGTATCTAAATCAGTTGCCCGCAGAGCCCGACAGGCTTTTTTAACCAAGGATTCGACGATCGCTTTTTGCAAAGAGGCACAGATGGAAGCTCGCTGATGAAGCAGTTCTTTTTCATTCAAAGATTGTGTATAACGCAATACACTGGTCTTTAGGCCACTAAATGAGAATTCAAAATTATCCCGCTGGTCTAGGGCTTGGGGGAATTCAATCGCATTCGCATCACCTGTTTCAGCCTCTTTGGAGACTTGCGGACCAGCGGGATAGCCTAGACCAAGGAGTTTGCCCGATTTATCAAACGCTTCGCCGGCAGCATCGTCGCGGGTTTTTCCCAGTAGAGTGTAACACAGCGGGGCATCCACCCGCCAAAGTTCAGTATGACCTCCAGAAACAACTAACGCGACAAAAGGAGCTTTGAGATTGGGTTCAGTCAGAAAAGCACTAGCTACATGCCCTTCAATATGATTGATTCCTTCAATCGAACGGCGCAATTTTAGGGCTAGACCTCGTGCAAAGGAACTTCCAACCAGCAGGGGGCCTAGTAGTCCTGGGCCTCGAGTGAATGCGATGCCACCAATCTGGTCTTGAGACAGCCCTGCGGCTTTAAGTGTCTCATAATACACAGGCAAAATTTTGTCGAGATGCGCGCGGGCGGCTATTTCGGGAACAACTCCACCATAGACCGCATGAATATCGATTTGGGAATACACAGTATTGGCTAAAATTTGAAAATGATCATCGACCAGAGCGCAGGCCGTTTCATCACAAGAACTTTCGATTCCCAGGTAGATCATCGCGCTAATTTAAATCGATGTTGCCGGTCTAGCTAGAGCATGGTTTGCAAGCGTTTATCGAGCTTTGACTGTTGAAATTGCAGCATGAGATCATCAGATGGATTGGCCGCAAAGATCTTAACCTGCCGTTGCTGTAGAAAATCTAATTCTTCAGATAGGGAGAGAAGTTCATTGGGACGCAAAAAATTGATGCGGTTAAAGTCGAGTATGACGGTTTTGACATTATGCAACTCTTCGCGAATGGCATGTATACGCTGGTTTACAGCATCGGGATTTCCATCAGCATACAAAACGCAGTGCAGACTGTGTCCATTGTGGAAAAAATACTCTTTTGGCTGCTCATGAGGCTTAGCTTCGATTAGAGGTGGTGATGAAGCATTTGGTGTAAAGTCTGTCGAAATATTTGGATGTGAATCCCAATTATCTATTGATTGTAGCTCTGGGGATTGCTTGGGCGCAGAAGAATCTTCTTCGGCATCTTCAAAGGTGAGGGAGAAATCGGTTTCAGGATTTAAAATTTCGCGCACCTCTGATTGAAGATTAGGCTTTTTTTCCAAGCGAGGTTTATCCTGAAATGCATCACTATTTTGTTTGTTAATTGAGCTCTTTATGAATGCATCAGCTGGATTGATAAATGCAGATTTCATTTCAAGCTTATCTTCGAGCGGTTTCTCTGTTTTAGTTTGTATTGCTTGTTTTGTTTTTCTCTCAGTTTCCTTTTCATTCTCAAATTGATTCTCAACTTGATGTTGTATACTGCTTTCATTGCCAGTATCACGGTTACTATCATTTGAACTATTACTAGCAGTAGCACTATCACTATTGCTATCGGTGTTATCGTCACTGTGTAATTCTTGACGAATCAATTCAATCTTACCGGTGCGATTATTATAAACTTCAACCTCGATAAAATTTGATTTTCCCGTAGATTTTTCTGTTTTATCCGGTGATTTTTCAGCGATTGGACCAAAGGGAGCTTCAACTGTGGACTGCGTACCCTCTGAGTAGGCGCTTTGTTCGGAACTGGCCTCGAAGGCATCGGTGGAGAATATTCCTGGTTTTGTTGATTTAATTTCTTCGTTTGTAGTTTTCTCTATTTCACTGTTATTTTTTTCTCTGTTTGCTTTGACAGAGCTGCCGCGAGATTTTAGCTGCTGAATAGCCAGTTCTTCTTTGCGTTCCATGTCGAGCCCAAGACGTTCTAGCTCTTTACCCAAGGCGCGCATTCGAAAATGGATAAGTGCCATTAGAGCCAGAAATACAGTCGAAAAGCCCACAGCGTAATAGATAAAGTGCATGTCCATTAAAGATGAGCCATTAGATTACTTGTTTTTTTATAGCCATTAAAATCATTATTGTAGGGAAGCATATGGCACTTATCTTAGCATTTAGCCCAAAGGCCTCTTGTGTTAGAAAACAGAACTGACATCGGCTCCTATTATTTTACTCCTCTTAGCCTCGAAGGTCACCGATTTCTTCAATTTCATCTGCTCTCTCCCGAAAATTTTCAAATTGAAGGCATCGGTTTCTTTAACGATTTGGATTTTCTCCTAGAAGCCAGCTCAGCCATGCAGGGACGATTCAACGTTTCTTTAAGTGATCTGGCCCTGCCAAAAGGACAAAGTCCATCCGGAAATTGTTTTAACCGTTTCGATCGATTGCTGAAGATATCTCCTCCCGGCTTGGTCCCGCATAGCTTTTCGGTACTCTTTTTATTCAAAGACCCTATGCTTAAAGAAATTGAAAATTTGAAAGCCTTAGAAGCTTTTGAACTCACTTCAAAACTGGTCGGGAAAATTCTTGGCCGGCTTAAGGTAAGTGATTATGGACTAGAATTTTTCGGTCAAGGAATTTCGGCCCGCTTTCACCATCGCATGTTAGTGGATGAATTGCAGAACAATTCTGCAGCTCTTCAGAATTTAGCAGAGGCCATCAGCAAAGCGCTGGAAGCAGAAATGTATCCCGAAGAAAGTCGGCGTTTATTAGCTGCTATGCCCAAAGCGAATCTGTATGCAAGCCCTTTTTCAGGCTTAACCTGGATTCCCTCCAACAATCGTTTAACACCAAGCACAGTACTGTTTTTAGGTGATTTAAGCGAAAGTAGTGATACATCCCTCTTGGAAATATTTATCAACGCCAAACAGAACCAGCCACACCACGCCAAAGATGCCCAATTTCTAGGTGGACTAGTTGCAGGCCTTTCGCAAACTTGGACTGGAACAGAAGACATCCCTCTCGCCTCAGCCAAAGAACTTTCCAGTGGATCAAGTTCACCTGTTTCAAGTAATAAAACCGAGGCAAAGTTGGAGGGATACAACCAAGAAGCTCTCCATTTTCTCTCTCTCCAAAGATCACGCAACTGGGGCTGGGCACCCCTATCAAACGAGCTGAACTCCCGTTTTGGTTGGCTAGCCTGTGGTGATTTACTCGTTGTAGAGTCCCCACCCAAAGCCTTGGAACTTGCTTTTCAATTTCTACTGCAAGCTTGCGAATTGGCTTGCCAACAGAGGCCCATTGAACTGTTCATCTTCACAAAAAAAAGAAGAAAAGGAGAAATGCTGCTTTCTGCTTTGACCCGCTTGTTTGGCCAAAGGCCCCTGCCCTATGTCGGGACTGAGGATGCATTCCCCGATCTGAATGAGTTAGTGCATACATACAATCAATATTGGTCGATTCCGCCCAAAATCATTTTAAACGAGAGCCAGGATGGATTGGATGAGATACGCAAACAATTGGAACATGAGGCATTGCAGCAGAGTAACAATCGACAATACAGACCCATTCTCGCCTTGGTCGATAATATTCTTGACTACGTTCCCACTGCTCTAAGCCAATGGACGGGATCGCTGGGTGCTTTTAAGCATGGTTTGCTACAGTGTAATGCATCCTGTGCCTTTGCCATGCCCCCAGAACTCCGAGTCCATCGGCCTTTAGAATGGGCATCTTTAAGTGCCGCCAGCGATATCAGTTGTGAAATGCACTTTTCAAAAAATCAGTCTAATGCAAGAGAGAAAAGGAACCAGAGCGAAGTCACAGTATTGAGCCTTGAAGCAACTTGGATTCACAAGCGTTCAGGTGCCGAGCTAAACTCGACCTACCACTATTTCGGCGATGTGCTGCGCTTTGAAGAAAGTGCACATAACTAGGTCTTAATCTTTTCACCAAAAGATCTTTTCTATATCAGCCATCTCAGAAATACAGAACTCCTTAGCGATTTATGGCTTTGGAATGGGTATTTTTGAAACCTTATGCGATATCAACTAGCCTATTTGGTTAAAGAAGCCTTTCGAGGACTATTCTACTCCCCTTTTTTAACGGCAACTTCCTTTTTGACCATTGGAATCTGTGCCGCAGTGCTTTCTGTTCTGCTTTTAGGAATGCAAATGGCACTCTCCTTAACTCCTGAGCGCCCCGAAGCAGGAATTATTCAAGCCTATTTGAAAGACAGTTACAGTAGCCCGGACTCGATACAAAGTGTTGAAAAAAATCTAGCCAGGCTCTCAGGCATCGATTCTATCCATTTCATAAGCAAAGACAGTGCTTTATCTGAATTCAAACAGGATTTTGACAGCGAAATGGTCAGTTTTTTGGACGCCAATCCTCTGCCGGCTTCCTTTCGAATTCTCCCTGCCCAGGAGTATCAGGGAGCTAGCACCAACAAGGTGTTACTGAATCGAGTGTTACGTATTCCAGGAATTGAAGAAGCCAGCAATAATGCGATGTATTTGGCATGGATTGAACAATGGCGGGTGCCCTCCCTTTTAGTTGCAGTATTTCTGTTTTTCTTTATCGTTGGTTCAATGGCTGTCATCGTTCGAAATGCCGTCAAACTCAGTTTATATGCCCGAAAATCATTGGTTGATAACATGAAATACTGCGGTGCTAGTGAAGCATTCATTACTGCCCCCTTCTTAATGGAAAGCCTACTCCTAGCCCTTGCCGGTTCCAGTGTTGGAGCCATTACAGCCTGGGGCTTAAAACAGATCTGTTCCTTGCTGCTGCCTGGCCTTGCCTTAAGCGGTGTCTGGAAATGGAATCTCTTCTTGCTTTTTGCAATCACCTCATTTATCGCTTGTGTTACCAGTTTCCGGACTGTGAGACAATTCATTCGAGAAACCCGGGGATGAGTCAATCAGTTAGATATGAAAGGTCTTCTTTCCGACCTGTACTGTTTTCGTTTTTGTTTTTGCTTGGAATATCCGGATTGCAGCTTCACGCTGCCGAAGTGAAAAAGGAAATTTCCCAGCATCAGAAGGAGCTCAATCAAATTCGCTCCAGCATTGAACAAGGAAAAAAAGAAGCTGCCATCTTATTTAAAGAAAAGGCGCGGGTGCTGGAAAAATTGAATAAGGTTGCGGATAACGTGGCGCTCACAGAAAAGTATCTCAAAGAATTAGCTGCTACTGAAGCGGCATTAAACCAATCACTCGATAGAACTGCCAATCAAATGGATTCCATCAGTCAGGCTATTTCAAAGCGGCAGACGGTTTTAGGTAAACGGGTACGCCGATTGTATATCAATGGAAAGCCGGTTCAAAAGGTACTTGAGTGGGTTCCCGGTTCTGAAAATCGATTTTTCAGCCGGGTTTTTCTGGTGAAACAAATTGTTCGCTCTGATAAGAATCTAGTTGAAGCAGCCCGCCGCGATGCTGCCCAGAAAAAAAGTCTGGCCGAAAAGTTACACTCAAAGCTAAGTGAAACAAATCAGTTCAAGAAGCATAAACAAAAAGAGGTGGAGACCTTCTCCCGTGTTCAAAAAGATCAATCTTCTCTGTTACAGTCTCTTCAAAATTCACTTGAAGCTAAGAATCAGGCCATTGAAGAAATGGAAGAAAACTCCAAGAAAATAACAGCCATTATTACTGCCCTGGAGAAACGCAGAAAAGCCGAGCAGGCTAAACGCAAGAAAGCCCCTGCAATTGTTGCCATGGGGCCCAAGTGCAGCCCAGTAGAAGGAGAGATGGTCTCTAAATACGGAATGCAGTTTCACTCAACTTTAAAAACCATGACCAAAAATTTGGGAATTGAGATTAGAGGCAGTGCCGGAAGCCCGGTCAAAGCCGCAGCAGCCGGAGAGGTGGCACTCATCACCCAGATTCCAGGCTATGGACCAGGTGTCATCATTGAAAATGCCAAAGGTCACTTTACCATCTATGCCAATCTTTCGGGAATAAAGGTAAGCGAAGGCCAGCAGGTAAAAGCCTGTCAAGAGATTGCCTCGATTCCACTAGGCTCGACAGAGAGACAACGACAAGTGTATTTCGAAGTTCGCGATGGAACAAAAACCGTAGACCCTGCAAGCTGGCTAAAGCAGTAGGGTTTTATAAGGTAATTTGTAACACTCTAGGTTTAAAATTTGTCATCCATTCCATACTAACAAAAAAAACTCCCTTTCCCAGTTCTGCTCTATTAATTTCGATTGGTTCCCCAAACTTTGATTTTGATTTAACTATTTCTCTACCTTGCGAATCGAGTATCCTGACATAAAATGGACCTTTCTTTAAATAGGTTGCCGGGCTGATCAGAATGCTTGCCGGGTATTTAAGCACCTGAATCCAGCCCGACTCTCTAAGACCAATAACTTCTCGAGGACTTAGAATTACATTGGACAGGGGATGCTGCTGCCCCGAAATGGTCCTAATCCATACCTGTCTGGTAAAGTTTCAAAGCAACTGAATACCTTATTTGAAAAAAGCCCTAGCCCTAAAGATGCCATTGCGCTTTGCTTGATAAACCCCCGTTTTTCCTTTCTTGATTCTCCCCAAAGTTCATAACCTTGTTTCAATAGAGATTAATCATAATGTAATTCGACAACATTTAGAACCTTAAAAATAAACGGCCTGTTCTCTGCTGGGAACAGGCCGTTTATTTTGATAATTCATACCCTCTTTGGTTTAGAACTTACGAAAACTCCCTCCTTTCTCCTTAGGAACAAACCCGGATTTTCTCCGTTCCAGTGACAAAACAGCTTGGAGCTTGCAGAAGCGCCACTCCATCTAATAAAGTTGTGAAACAACCATTGCGAATTCGCCAATTTTATTCATTTTTGCATGTATGAAAATCGCTTTTTTAACCAATGAGTATCCTCCCCACATCTACGGTGGGGCCGGAGTGCACGCCGAATACCTCTCCCAAGAACTCACTCGTCAAGATGAGGGACGTCATCAGGTTCAAGTACTCTGCTTTGGAGAACAACTGGAAACCGGTAGTCCCAACGTTAAAGTGGTTAGAGGTGGCATAGAATTTCCTGCCGAAGATCCGCGACATAAGCGAGTCTTTGATGCCCTCTACCGAAATATTTTCATGGCCGGCTATGCCAGTAAACCAGAAATCGTTCACTGTCACACTTGGTACACTCATTTTGCCGGCTGTTTGGTGAAACAAATCAGTGGCGCGAAACTAGTCTTGACTACCCATTCCCTCGAACCCCATCGCCCTTGGAAAGTGGAACAGTTGGGTTCGGCCTACCATGCCTCCACCTGGATAGAGCGTACAGCGTATCAAAATGCGGACGGCATTATAGCGGTATCGAAGTCTATGCAGAATGATGTCTGTACAAGTTATGGCATCGACCGAGCGAAAACAATTGTTATCCCCAATGGAATTGACCTCAATGAATTCAAACCCACCCATGATGAAGAATGGCTGCGCTCAAAGGGAATTGACCCCGCGAAACCTTTTGCACTATTTGTCGGGCGTATCACTCGACAAAAGGGAATTTTGCATCTGGTAAATGCGCTTCCGCATTTGGCACCCGATGTTCAAATGGTCCTCTGTGCAGGCTCGCCCGATACCCCTGAGATAAACACTGAAATGATACAGAGCATTGAAGCGATGCGCAAAGTAGCCAAGTGTAAAATCATCTGGATCTCCGAAATGCTGCCCCGTGATAGACTGATTACACTGTATTCATCAGCCGCGGTTTTTGTCTGCCCTTCTGTTTATGAACCTTTTGGAATCATCAACTTAGAAGCTATGGCTTGTCACACTCCGGTAGTGGCTAGCGCGGTCGGCGGTATCACTGAAGTTGTCGTAGACGGAGAAACTGGACTTTTGATTCCCCTTAAAGCGGTATCCGACTCAAACTTTGAGCCGCAAAATGCTGGCGAGTTCTCATTTGGTCTTGCAAAAGGAATCAATAGCCTGATTCATTCCCCTGAAAAACGGCAAAAAATGGGACTGGTCGCACGAAAACGAGTGGAGGCTGAATTCAGCTGGCCCAGTGTCGCGCGAAGAACCTTGGATTACTATCGTAGTTTGGGCTAGCTGGGCTAATCGGAAAAAACCGACTTTGACGTTATATTAGTGTTCCCCCTTGGCGCTATCGCTAGGTGGCTTGAAGCCGGAGTACAAAATGGAACACAAGGAACTGAAAGTTCATTGCCCTTGCTGTAAAGCGGCGCTGGTTGTCGATGCTGAAACAGGTGGAGTACTTGCTCATAAGGTTCATAAAGAACAAGGTCAAAGTCTGGAAGATTTCTTGAAACAAGAAAAGACCCGTGGGAAAGATCTGGAAGAAAAATTTGCAGAATCCCGACGCTTGGAAGATTCCAAATTCGATTTGTTAGAGAAAAAATTTCAGCGTGCCATCCGCAACAAAGACCAGTTACCTGATCCGCCAAAGCCTGGCATTATGTGGGATTGATATACAATGAAGCTTAAAGAAGCTTTGTTACTTCGCCTGACCTTGCAAACGCGTAATCAAAATGGCCATATTTTTTTTGAAAGTGCCGTCTGAATCCATCTCTTTTTCAACGGTCTTGATGGCATGGATAACAGTGCTATGATCTCGACCACCAAAGTTGATTCCAATACTTTTTAAAGAGGCTGAGGTTAATTCTTTGGCTAAGAACATGCAAATCTGGCGGGCTAGTGCCACTTCTTTGGTCCCGCGACCTTTTTCTGAAAGCTTAGTTTTGTCGATCCCAAAATAATCGGAAACCTGATTGCCGATTTCATCGAGACTAACACGCTTATCGATTCTTGAAACAGAAATTCGGGCCACGACTTCACTGGCCAATTCCATGGTTATTTCTGCATGCTTTATAGAAGCCTGTAAGAGTAACTGTCGAATTGCCCCTTCCATAATTCGAATATTGGAATCGATATGTTCGGCTAGATAGGCAATGATTTCTTCAGAGATATCCAGATTATGAGTTTTGGCCTTTCTTCTTAGAATAGCTTCTCGGGTTTCTCTGTCAGGTGATTGAATGTCAACAAAGAGCCCCCATTGAAAGCGGCTGACCAGGCGATCTTCCAGGCCTCGTAAGTCACCTGGGGGACTATCGCTAGTCAAAACGATTTGTTTTCTGCTCTGATGCAGGGCGTTGAAAATGTGAAAAAATTCTTCTTGAGTTCTATCCTTGCCACTTAAGAACTGCACATCATCCATCAAGAGAATATCGACTTCATTGCGATAAAAATTGGAAAGCTCAGTGATACGATTGTGCTGGATGGATTCTACAAATTCCCGGTAAAATGCTTCAGAAGTCACATAGCGCACACGTGTACGAGAATTGACTGAAATAGCGTAATTGCCGATCGCCTGTAACAGATGAGTTTTGCCCAGGCCTACACCGCCATAAATCAATAAGGGATTGAACTTTGTTCCACCTGGATCTTTAGCAACCGCGAAAGCAGCCGAATTCGCAAACTGGGAATTGCTGCCGACAATAAATTCTTCAAAAGTATAGGATGGGTTAAGGTCGATGGCGGGTAAAAATCCAAAACCCTGACCCATGGCCGCATGCCTTTGGCGTTCCGGTTCAGGAGCCTTTTTGAACTGTAGGCGGATTTCTTGTCCATTGGCTTCTTGATACGAATGTTCAATCAGCCCAGCATAGCTTCTTTTTAGTAAATCCATATCGAGATGACTGGGAACCAATAAGCTCAACTGAAAATCATTTTGCTCTGCAACCGAGAGCGGTTTAATCCAATCATTAAACACGCTTTCAGATAGTTTTCGTTTTACAGTCTCCAGGCATTGGCGCCAGGCCAATGGGGCTGCCATCGTTTCGATCACGAATCGAGTCTCCTGGCAGTTAAATCAACAAGCAAATATTCATGAGCAGCGAGGAAATATATAAACTAGGGCACCCAAAATTGGCGGAAAGCTGGAAAGGAATCGACAAAAATCTTCGACATTAAACAGCACAGGTCATTGAAAATCAATATTTTATTAACATCTTGAGCTTTTAGGATATTGGAACTCAAAGAACAGTCACTTTCATTGCTGAAAAGCTTGGCGAAAGCTAAAATTAGGAGGATTATTCGGAGAACCTTGTTCCCCACAATTCATGGCTTTGCTTAGAGATCCTAAATCTTACCTCCCAAGCTTACTGCTTGTGGTTTTTCTGTTCCAAATCAGTTGGTGCCTGTTTGTGGCTTATCCAATAGCCTGGGAACATGCTATGAAAAAGGGCAAACAATGGATCTATCTTCCCAAACGCTGGAATGGTTTCTACCGTTTTTCTGTTATCTGGTTTAGTCGATTGCTTATAATCGTCAATGCGGGCCTCACCTGTGTGGCCTTACGGGCCTGGCTACCCAATATCGATATCAAATACTTAATTGTCACTGCAATTGTATCACTGATCTTTTTTTGGCGCATTAGCCAATGGATTTTGCAAAGCCGCTTGCGACAGCAAGAAGACTCCTACTATTACTTTCAGGATCAACTCGATGAAGAATTAGACAAGGATGGGAAAGATTCGAGGCAACCGGCTTCGAAAAACTTGGCCTCCTTCCGACACCAGAATCTGCTGCGCAATGCCGACCAAGAAGGGGGTCTTATAAAGGCCCTCAGCAACCAATCCAAGCTATATCAAACACGCAAAACCGCTGCCATCGCCAAATGGAAAACCGAAAACGCTCTCTCCTGATTCAGGAGAGGCACAGTGACTTGGATAAACTGACAAGTCTGGAAGCAAGCTGGCGCGTTCAGCTGTTAAACAATGCGGTTCACGATATTCCCGGATACCTAAGTTTTGTCTTAGAAAAGGTATCACGCACCTTCGCTGTTAACATTCAGGTTTTACCGCAGCCGCTTAAACACAGTGTCCTTCTGGCCTACTTGTTTTGCCGCATAGCCGATACTCTGGAGGATGATCCCTTTCTAGAGCCGGAACGAAAAATTTTCTTGCTTAACAATTTCAAAGACCTATTCCCAGTTACCCAAGAAACACTTAAGAAAATCGATCTCTTTGTAAAACAATTACCTCCCCTTTGGTCAGAGGCAAATCAATGGGATTTATTGCTGAGCTATCACTGCCAATGGGTTTTTGAACAGGCACTAAAAGAAACTCCCGCGAGCATGCAGATAATGACCCGTTGGATAAGTGAAATGGTCGAAGGGATGGCTCTTTTCACCGAGCGTTTACACGGCAATGAAGACCAACAGTCCAAAGGCCCGCTTATCGAAACCGTCGAAGATTTAGACCGCTACTGTTACTATGTTGCTGGTACCGTAGGAAACCTTCTTTGCGACCTTTTTAGTTTGCATTCTCGGTATATTTCGGGAGAGCGCGAAGAAGGCATGCGCAAGCTATCGGTCTCCTTTGGCTTGGGCTTGCAATTGACCAATATTTTAAAAGACGTCGATGAAGATGCAACAAGAAACATCTTTTTTTTACCGGAAGAACTCTTGCGCCAGGTCAATATTACTCGCAACGATTTTGGTAAAGAGGCTCACCAAAAAGCCAGTCGGGAAGTTCAGCGTGTCTTGTTAAAAAAAACTTTGCAGCATCTACGCGATGCATTAGACTATAGCTGTTTGATTCCACGTCGTGATGCCCGGATTCGCTTATTTTGTCTATGGCCACTTTTTATGGCCCTTGAGACTTTGTCCCTCTTGGCCAATTGGAATTACGGAAAACAGGCAAAGCAGATAAAAATCAAAATTAGCCGCGCCGATGTTACTCGAATAGTTCGGCAAACATCGCTGGTATTCTGGTCTAATCTGGTACTGAGGCAGATGTTTAATCGAGTAGCAAAACCTTTGGAGGCTTTACTTGAGCATTCCTAAAATCTTAGCAGTCGAAGATGAACTGTATATGTTCAAGCTCTATCAAGAAACCTTGGGTAAGGGCCGTTTTGAAGTGATTGTAAGGGATAATTGGGCCGAGGCTGATGAGATCCTCAAAAAAGAGGATATCTCTTTGGTACTTTTAGATATCGGCTTGCCGGGAATGGATGGTATTCAAATTTTAAAAAAAATTCGTTCCGAAAAGCCTGAGCTACCCATTATTATGGTAACGGCTTATGGTACTAAAGACCGAATTTTAGAGGCAACCAAGCACAACATCAGTGACTTTATCGTAAAGCCTTTTAAGATTCCGGTTTTACGAGAGAAGATCAGTCGCATCTTAAAAATTCAGGAATAATGAAATGAAAATAACCAATTGAAAACGCCCATTGAAGCATGGACTTGTAACGAAAAACACAATGGGCTGCGGCTCGATCAATTTGCCTGTGAATGTCTTCCTGAAGCCAGCCGCAGCCAAGTACAAAAATGGATTGAGGCCGCTTGTTTTGAATTAAATGGGAATAGTGCCAAAAAAAATATCCGTCTAAAAGAAGGCGATGTCTTAAGCCTAGTCACGGAACCCGAGACGCCTCCCAGTCACATTGAACCCGAAGATATCCCTCTAGTAATCATTTATGAAGATGAACACTTAATTGTTGTGGACAAGCCAAAGGGTATCAGCGTCCATCCTGGTAATGGAATATACCGAGGAACCTTGGCGAATGCCCTGATGTATCACTGTAAAAATTTATCCGATGTCGGAGGTGTGCTTCGACCTGGCATCGTGCACCGTTTAGATAAAGACACATCGGGACTGTTAATCTGTGCTAAAGACAACCGAAGCCATGCCCTGCTTTCTCACATGCTGGCTGAGCGCAGTATTCGCAGAGTTTATAATGCTTTGGTGTGGGGCCGCCTAGATGGCGAGGGCGAAATAAACCAACCAATTGGGCGCGATTCGCAGATACCGACCCGCATGACTGTTACTCCCACCGGAAAACCCGCCTTAACTCTTTATCGGTCGCTGCGCGCCACCGATCATGCTAGTCATGTCGAACTTCGTCTACAAACGGGCAGAACCCATCAGATTCGTGTTCATCTGCGTTACATCGGTAGGCCTGTAGTAGGCGATAAAAGTTACGGTCCGCTACACCCAATGCGAAACCTTGACCCAGTTCTGCGAACCAAAGCACGCCCGATTGAAATATTATTTGAATCCCAAGCCCTGCATGCCTGCCATTTAGAGTTTCAACATCCCATCACCCAAAAACAGATGGAATTAGATAGCCCACTTCCCCCACCTATGAAACAAGCCATCGAGCTTTTATCTTAAGCCTGTGAACTATCGGCTGATATCCCGGATTTTGGGCTATCTGCTCATGCTGCTTTCTATCAGTATGACAGTGCCTCTCATCTACGCCTGGCAGACTCACTCTGAGGATCTTTGGGGATTCCTGTATTCGTTCTTGATAACGCTAACCACCGGGTTTTTTCTATCTCGCGCTAAACCGGCCTCAATGAATCTGCAAATCAAGGAAAGCAACTTTGTGGTTGTGCTTTGTTGGATTCTTTTCTGCGTCTTCTCCAGCTTGCCCTATATGTTCTGTGGTGTATTCAATTTTACCGATGCCATGTTTGAAAGTATGTCTGGTTTTACCACAACGGGTTCCAGTGTACTTGTTAACATTGAATTAACCTCAAAAACAATTTTGCTCTGGCGCGGCCTCACCCAATGGATGGGTGGAATGGGAATTGTGGTACTCTCGCTGGCTATTTTACCCTTCTTAGGCTCCCATGGTTACAATCTATACAAGGCAGAAACCACCGGACTCAGTGCTGATAAACTGATGCCTCGACTGCAAACCACCGCCAAAATTCTGTGGTTTGTGTATGTCGCTCTCTCCCTGGTTTTCATTTTGTCGCTGCGCATGGCGGGTATGAATCTATTTGATTCCACCTTGCATACTTTTGCTGGAATCTCCACTGGGGGCTTTTCTCCTAAGGCCATGGGCATTGCGGCCTACCAATCTTCGGCCATCGACTGGATAGTAACACTGATGATGTTTTTGGGAGGAATCAACTTCTTTCTGCATTACCGACTGGTATTCTTTAAAGACACGTCTTCTTTAATTCGCGACCGTGAGCTTTTAGGTTATTGTCTCATCATCTTTGTCTTTGCTTCTGGAATGACTTGGGACCTCTGGCAAAAGGGAATCCACCCCATCGCCGATTCCATCCGCATCAGCGTTTTTAGTGTTATAAACCATGTTACCACCACCGGCTTTACCCATCAAGATTACTTAAGCTGGCCCAAATTCTCCCAGAGTATCCTGCTGGCCTGTTTTCTGGTGGGAGGCTGTACGGGCTCAACTGCAGGCGGCCCTAAAGTCATGCGGCTTATAGTTTTATTCAAGGCTGCTGCCCTCGAATTAAAAAGAGTGTTACATCCCTCGGCAGTTGTCAAATTACGTGTGGGTAATACACCCATTAAGGATGAAATTGTGACCCAGGTCTGGGGATTTTTTGCCTGGTATGCCATAGTTTTGGGAATTAGTGCACTGGCCCTAACCGCCTTGGGAATGGATATCACCAGTTCCGTTTCGGCTGCCTTATCCTGTGTAGGCAATGTCGGTCCCGGCTTTGGAACGGTGGGGCCCTATGCCAATTACTTTTTAGTACCTGAAGCGGGAAAATGGATTCTCTTTTTTGCCATGCTGGCCGGACGCTTGGAGTTATACACCTTGTTGGTTCTGTTCACGCCGAATTTTTGGAGAAAATAATTGCCGAAGAAAAAAACAGATTCAAAGAAAAAAAACCGAAATAATTCAAAAAAGAACTCAATAAATTTCGAAAAAGAATTGGCCAAGGGACGCGTTAGTTACGAAAAAAAGGTGGGAGACTGGTGGCAGGGCAGGGCTGCCGACAAGGCCCACGCGAAAGCCTATTCCCATATTTTGGATGTAACCGAAAAGCAGTTTAAAAACTTCCAAGGCAAAGTGATTGTCGACTATGCTTGCGGCGATGGAAAAATGCTTTTAGGAATGGCTAAACGGCTAAAAGGTTCTCGCATCATTGGCCTTGACGGCTCTAAAAAAATGCTCGAGGCCAGCGCCAAGCGACTGACCGAGGCGGGAGTCGAGTGGGAAATGGTTTCTCCTTGGCAGCTAAAAGGCCAAAGCTTGCCCCTGGTCAGTTTAGTGCACAGCAATCTCCCCAATTTTTCTTTGCCAAGCGGCATTGCTAATCTGTTACACTTTACCTTTCCCAATATCGCGCCATCTGATGATGAGCAAGATTACTATGACAAGCATGGCTATCTCAATCGAAGAGATACAGCCATCGGCAAGATGTTAGCTCGCTTTCGCGAAATGGACCCCGAAGATGAAGTCTCCTTTGACGATGTAGATGTACGCTACGAAGGTTTGATGACTGACCGGGTTATCAGCCGCCATCTGAGACATCTATTGAAGAAGAGCGGTCTACTTATTAAGTCCGATTATGCAAACACGCATCGAGAAGAACTGAGTCAATTGACCCAATGGAGAACCCTGTTCGGCGAAGGGGCTTTAGAAGAAGGGATCAAAGGGAAAAATTGTGAAGCCTTTTTCCGCTATAGCGAGAGTGATTATCAACGTTCAAGTGTAATTCTCGATGTGTTTGAGCAAACCGATGACCCCACCGATAAGACCGGGGGATATTTTGTAAGCTGCTTCAAGGCTATATGAATCTATCCTGAATCTTTATCTTCATTCTTTCCCTGATCTTTATCTGTATCACTATCCGCCGCTTTTCCCCGGCCAAAGCGCTTGCCCCCCTTGGGCGCGGGAAATTCAAAGTGGATTTTTCCACTCTTGTCCAAGGTTAAGAATGCATCAAAAAATCTTCGGGTTCGAGATGATTGAAATCCTTTTAATAGATCCGATTTTTCGCCCACTAATAATTTCTTTAAGGTGTCTTTGTCAATCTCACGTCCCAAGATCATTTTATTGATCTTTAGCCCCGCCTTTGTATCTCCATCCAAGGATGATTTGCTTACATAGGCAGTTAAGGTTTCATAGACTGGGGAGGCATCGACAGGGCTGATTCCAATCGCCTCTTGGTTATCAGTATCAAGGGGCTTTCCATCTGGACCCGATGTGTTGTCTTCAAACACAAATTCAATTTTGTCTTCATCGGTTAAACGAATAAGGGCTGTAAAAGGCATGCCGCGCTTGCTTCTGAAACCATCAAGCGGACCCAGCGTGCGTTTCGCTAAGAGTTCGACAATCTCTTCGGGGCTGATGGACCGGCCTCCAAGCACTTTTCGAATGGCAATTTTACCATCCTCTGATTCCCATTTATCGTAATACTCTATGAATTTGCGGCCATCGACTGGATGTGAAAAAGTGGCTTCCTTTTTGTCTTTAGTACCGTCAAAG
>JBBQAD010000197.1:0-6755 GCA_038315885.1 Fibrobacteria bacterium
GAAACCAATACGGTCCACAAGTCAGCAGCTGATATTCAGATTCCTTAAGTATTTTAAATACTATCAGGTAGCAAGATGTTTAGGTGAGCGCTGCTTGCCCCAAAGGGGCCTTTTTTTTTCTTATTTAGTGTCTTACAAGCAGGAGAAAGTACCCGGATTCGTGGGTATTTTGAAAAACTTGATAAGGGCACAAGATTATGAAAACAATTTTTATCCTGATGGATTCGCTAAACCGCAATTATCTCGGGGCCTATGGTAACAAATGGGTACATACTCCCAATATTGATCGTTTAGTGCAACGATCCAAAGTTTTTGATAACCACTATTGTGCCTCTATGCCATGTATGCCCGCCCGCAGAGATATTATGACAGGGCGTATGAATTTCATGGAAACCCCCTGGGGCAGCATGGAACCATTTGATGATCCTCTGCCGATTGAATTGAAACAGAAAAAAAAGGTTTACTCCCATCTAATCACAGATCACTATCACTACTGGGAACAGTCAGCTCATGGTTATCATACCGTATTTGATACCTGGGAATTTATTCGAGGCCAAGAAGGCGATCATATTCATCCCAGGGTTAAAGATCCCGAAGTGCCGAAATTTGTGGGAAAGAATCGCCGACAAGACTGGATAAACAGAAGCATGATGGATCTCGAGCGGGATGAGGATTATCCCACGCCTCAGTGTTTCATTCGAGCCATTGATTTTCTAGAAAAAAATCAGGACCAGGATAATTGGCATCTTCATTTAGAAGTTTTCGATCCCCATGAACCATTTGTATCACCAAGCAAGTATCGAGAAATGTATCAGGACAAATGGAATGCTGCCTACCATTTTGATTGGCCTCCCTATCGAAAAGTGGAGGAAGGGCCTGAAGCAATTGAACATATTCAGAAATCTTACGCAGCCACCTTGACTATGGCCGATGTTTGGCTGGGTAAATTTTTAGATAAAATGGATCAATACGATCTTTGGAAAGATACCCGAGTGATACTCACCACCGATCATGGCCATCTGCTGGGAGAGCACGGTTATTGGGCTAAAAACTATATGTTTGTTTACGAGCAGTTGGCCCATATTCCGCTCATCGTCTGTAGTCCTGAAACAGCTAAAAGTCCAGGCCGAATTACCTCGCTAACGTCGGCCATCGATCTGATGCCGACTATAATGGATTTTTATGGAGCTGAAATACCACCCCATGTATTGGGTCACTCCTTTGCCCCTCTTCTTGAAAGTGGTGCCACAGGAGTGCTGCATCAAATTCGAAACTCGGTGTTATACGGCTATTGGGGTGCAGATATTAATTATTGTGACGGACGCCATACTTACACTCGTCAGGCACGAGAGGGTTCAGTTGTATATGATCATACGGCGATGCCGGTTCGCTATTTCAGAGGCGCACGAGAAGAATTTAAAAATGCCGAGTGTGGGCGCTTCTTGAAGGATACATACAATATGCCGGTCTTTCGTACGACTCGTAAGCCCTGGAAGCATGACCAGGCACCGGATTTTGATTTGGTGTATGATATATTACAAGACCCCAATCAGGAGAGTCCCCTTCACGACGCCGATTTGGTAAAGACTTTGGCATTCTCCATGAAGACGGCCATGGAAGAAAATCATGCACCTGAGAATGAATTTGTGCGGGTGGGTTTGGGATAAAATTTGAATTTGAGGATGATACATTCACTTTGGTAATATTTGACTACTACTTCACTTTCAAACAATTGGAACACTGCAATATTTTTCTGCCGTGTATTAATGGGATAGTATTACAGATCCATTATCCATAATCATTGGTTGGGCTGGTATATTTCCTTGTCGGCCCCCAAGAACGGGAACATCTCCCAAAATTTTGTGAAAGGCTTGATAGCCTAGTTTTGCAAATCCGGGGTCTACAGTCGTCAAGGGGAAATAGGAAGAGGAAAACTCATTGTCAAAAGAAATCATTGAAAAAGCTGAGGGAATTTGAAGGTTTACGGCTCTGCACCATGAGAACAAAGTTTGTGCATAAAGATCCCGAGGAGCGATAATTGCAGTAGCCGGGTTTACGTCAAAGAGTGGGGCCAATTCCATCGCGGTATTAATTCTGTTGCAAAGTTCATCTAACAAAGGATGTTTCGGCGCTCCTAAGAATCGATGGGCTAATATGTAGGATATGAAAGCAGAAAAGTCCCCCGTCGGAGTGTCTTTTTTAGAAATCACATTTCGATATTGCTTGCCGTGCAATGGCCATAATTGTTCTAAAGTCTTGAAATCATTTTGTATAGCGGAAATTTTACTGCAAACAATTTTTAACTGATTATTCAGCTGAGAACGTCTATCCTTTTTCCACATGGCAAGGTCAGTCCAGCAACTTGTTGATAATTGGAGAGGAAAATCTAACTTCAGATTCTCCTCATTAAGCATTTGCTTTCTTCTTTGTTGCCAATCAGGTCCGATGTAAACATACAACACCTTTTTGTGACCGCGAACTTGAAGAAATTTGAGAGCAACTGATGCCATTGCCCTTTCATTATGATGACATCTGGTAAATAATGCTGTCTTTGGTCTTGTATCATTAGGTTCGTCCAGCCTGTCAAACCAGACTATGGGTCGTCCAATTTGATGTAACAGCTCTAAACAGGAATTCATTTCTGAAAAATTGGAACTGCCTTCAATAATTAATGTTCCCAGGTAGCGACCCTGGCTTTCCTTTATAACTTGCTTTAGGCCCTCTTTTCCCGCGGGTAATACAATTCCATATCTGTGACTTTGTTCTGGACTTGCCATTACACTAATAATTCTGACTGAGTTTCGACTCGCTTCGGCTAGGAAGGACTCTGCGAAAGGACGGTGGCGAGAACTGGCTCGCATACCATCCCAGTGATTTTGATGGGTGGATAGCACGATGATTATAGGGGGAGGTGCAAAGCTCGGTGGAGAATAATTGCGCACTAATTTTGGACCGACCACATAAGTTCGGCCCTGTCGATGGACCAAGTTTACTTGCACCAATTCTTTCATTGCTTTGGCAATGGTGTGAACTCCGATTCCAAGCTTGGCGCATAGAGTTGAACTCTTGGGCAGATATTCGCCGGCACGAAAGGTGCCAGCTGCAATCTCCTTCGCAATAAAATTTTTTGATAGTTCTACGGCGGAGGCGCTCCTAGGAACTTGAGCTAATGCGGTCTTACGTCCCACAATTTCCGTTCGCCGTCCGCAGTGCGCCTTGATTAAACCTTCCTTTTTCAGAATTGCGAATGCAGAAACTAGAGTAGTTCTGGATACCTGGTATGTATCACACAATTCTGTAATAGGCGGAAGGCAAGTGCCTTGAAAGCTCGCTAGGTCCTGCTTTATCAAGTCGACGATTCGCTGAGCCAATGAGGGTTTAGAATCCACTAAAAGCAATAATAGACTAACATTGAAAGGAACGCAACCATAACTAGGTGCGAAGTACTCTAAAATCGATAAGTTCTCGCTTCAGCAGTAATACCCTGGTATCATTAGGATGATAGGGAAATTGGGGCTCAAGGAGAAACTATGCTAATCCACAAGAAATCTTTAATGGTCAGAACACTTCGGGCTGCCTTTTGTGGAGCCATTTTAACCTTCTCCTCGTCAATGGCTCAAACAGCAAACACGGTTCTTCAACAAACGGGTGTCGATGCTGGGCTTTGCCTAGTAGTTGGAAATCTAGGTACGCCTTTGCTTGCTGATCTAACGAATTCTGGAAAGATGCTGGTCTCCGCTCTGGTTAAAGATGACAAAACTGTAAGTGAATATAGGGACTTTGTGGGAAGCAAGGGTTTGCGCGGTTTTGTGTCGATAGAAAGACCCTTTAGCTTAAGCCCCCTCCCATTTGGTGGGAATGTGGTTAACCTACTGGTAGCCGATTTGGATGATTTGGGGGCAAGTGCTCCCAATGAAGCCGAAGTAATGCGCGTTCTGGCCCCCTTTGGAGCCGCTTATGTAAAAATGTCAGGCACCTGGAAAACGCTTAAAAAAGGCATGCCTGAAAATATGGATGATTGGACACATCGATACCATCGCCAAGACGGTAACCCAATTTCGAATGACAGGGCGGTTCGTTCGCCTTCTGACCGCATCCGATTTCATACGGGTCTTCGCTACGGAATGGATTTAAAAAGCAGTTTTGTTATGAGCGAGGGTTACTACTTCCAAGAGTTGGAAATTAGCAACAATGGGAAAATAAGCACCTATCTGTCGTGTCGCAATGCACTGAATGGAATTCCAATCTGGCGAATAGAAGGGTTGAGCGGGGGTGTTGGAAAAAATCGACCCAACCCCATCATTGGCGATGGTCTGGTGTTTACCATGCTCAAAAAAGACACTCCAATTCAGGCCTATGATTTAAAAACGGGAGCACTAGTACGGGAGTTTCCAGGTGCGGGCACTTTCAAAGACTCGGATATTACGACTAGAGAGGGAACCTATGCACACGCTATTTACTTTCGCAAAACCTTGTTTGTCCCGAATGTGAAAAATTTAACGGCCTTGGACGTTTCAAATGGCGCAGTGAAGTGGCAATACGCGGCTAAAGATAATTGGGTCATATTTCCGGTTGCCGATACAGTAAACAACAAAATTTTTGTGGCAGAAGGTCCTCGCAATCAGGAATCGGGGCGCTGGGATGGGGCGGATATCACTGCTGTTGTCTGTCTTAATGCCATTGATGGAAAAGTGCTGTGGCGCTGTGATAGTTTTGTGGGAAAAGGTGGAGGAACACAGCCAAACCCCAATCTCACCCAGCTGATTTACTCAGATGGAAATGTGTACATGTTCAGCGCGATTGGAATTATTGCTAAAAACGGTGACCCTTACTTCGGGAAAATCCGAGCGTCAGATGGTGCTTATCTATGGGGCTCGCATTATCAGCTACAGCCAACACGCTATAAGCGGAGTTACGGAGATCGCAAGTATGTTGACGGAAAGGCATCTTCTTATTGGGGTACCGATATCTTATCCGAAGTTATAGGTGGAGAAAGGGGGAACATTGCCCAAGTGGGCATGATCCGTAAAGGTATACCTTACGCCACAGAAGCCGGGGGATTTGTGCCGCTGGATCCTGAGACTGGGAAGCCTCTCCCCAGACAAGAATCGACATTGGGTAATAAATGTGAGAGGGCCGTTGCCACGCAGGACTATTTTATTACCGCTGCCGTGTCCATGACCTCGTGGGAGGATAGAAAATGGTCTCAGTCGTTTATCACTCGCAGTGCGTGTTCCGGTGCGGGTACGCCTGCTTACGGCGGCCTTTATTTTGGAAGCGGCTGGTGTACCTGCCACAATAATCTTCGCGGTTTAGTTTGCTTAACCAGTAGCACCAATGAAGCGCTCCGAGCCCCTGTGCCTGATGGAGAAAGAACTCGAACAAGTCCATTGGCAACGCTTTCCACTGTTTCTCCCCAAAAGTATGATAAGTCAAATCTGATAGTTAATGAATGGGATGAGAACTTTTACATGTGGAATCAGACGGAAACTCCCAAGGTATCGGTCGTTGGCCTTACGGTTTCAGCAAAAATGCATGAAGGATTGGTTTTGGCGAGCGATGGCGGGGGAGTCAAATGGGCCTTTCAAGCCGGTGGCCGAATCAGTCGGGCTCCTATTGTGTATAACAATCGGCTTTATTTTGGTTCTCATGATGGCTGGGTTTATTGCCTTAATCCTGCCAATGGAGCGCTTCAGTGGCAGTTTCTTGCGGCCCCGGTCGAAGAAAAAATTGTTGCTTTCGGACAGTTAGAATCGCGCTGGCCTGTTCACGGAGTTGGTGAAGCAGATGGAATGATCACCTGTGCGGCAGGTCGACATAGTGAAGCCGATGGAGGTATCTGGGTATGGGCCCTCGACCCTGTCACTGGTAAAGCCACCTCTAAGGTCAGATTCTATTCTCCAGCATACGTTCCAGGCGATTCCAAGACAAATCAAAGTAGAGGCTTAATCAGCATGAATATGGTTGGCAAGACAGTCACGATGGACAAATTTAACAGAGATTCATTTCGTAATGATCACGGCCGCACAAATCCCGTTTCTGATGGAGGAAGTTATACAGTTGATTTTAATAGTTGGAATGGCCTTGTAATCAATCCCAAGAATATGGGCACTGTGGGTCTAATTAACCCGAAAGGCTCTTTCATGGGAAATGCTTTGCCCGATAATGCTCCGGGCAGGGTCAAGATAGTATCAAGCTCGAAGGGGCTTGCAATTATCACCGAAGGAACTTATGAATCCAAGCCGTATCAGATTCGCTTGACCGATGGTCAAGGCAGAATCGCTTGGGAAACAAGCAGTAAAGGCTCCCAGATATTTTCCGACAAATCAATGAAAAGTACTGGACGCTTAATGGCAATTGTAACCATCGAAGGTCGAGTTGTCGGAACGCGAAGTGTAATGTTTTGAAATTGGATACATCTGACGGCAGATAGAATTTTTCTGTCGTCAGATGTGCTTGCCAGTAGCTGATTTTCTGTCGTTTTACCTGTGCCGCCCTTATAAAACTTGCATTACTTAAATGCATTAACAAAAATATAAGGATTAATTTTTGAAGATTTTATCTATTTTAATTTTACTGATTTGTTAGTAATTGCACCACCGACTCCCCTTTATTGCCTGCCTCTGAACGCAGAAGTGAAGGAAGGAAAGGGATGATATGAACATGTTCGCAATCTTAATCAAAAAATCCATTGTCCTCGCCGGATTGCTTGGGGCATTTAGCATCAACCATGCCTTCAAGGTTTTTGATGGGCA
>JBBQAD010000424.1:0-3570 GCA_038315885.1 Fibrobacteria bacterium
CTTAAATGGAAGCTCTAGCTCCCGTAAAGGACAAGAAAAATTGCTTGAGATTTTTCTCCCTCATACTTGTGAAATAACCATTAATGATTTATCAAGCAATGCAACACTGCAGCCTTTTGTTGCTAATCACCCAGGCTTTTCTACCCGGTATCTCGCTCTGGGTGATTCAATTACAAAAGGTTCTGATGCAATAGGGTCAAGTGATACATATGCCAATAGGCTTGCCCAGCGATTCTCTTGGAATTATCTGAATCAGGCAATTGGTGGACATATTTTCCATCCTGAATATCTCGATCCAGATATTGATTTTGAACCGGATGTAATCACTGTTGCTTACGGAACTAACGATTGGAATTCGGCACGCACCAAGGTCGAATTTACTCAGAATTGTTATGGGTTCCTTCAAAATGTGCATGCGGCATGGCCGAAAGCAAGACTTTTTGTACTCACTCCTTTGTGGAGAGTGAATGAGGCAGAATTGAAGGTCTGTGGAAACTTGGAAATTCTTAGAGATATAATTCGGGAGTGTGCTCAAAAAGTTGATGCCATAATCATTGAGGGTCACTCCTTGATTAAGCCGGGAGAATTAAACCTTTTAATAGACGATGGCTTGCATCCGAATTCTGAAGGTCACCATATTATTGCAGAGCGTCTTTCAGAACAGCTATAATAAAAGCGCTTGGAAGCAATTCTGGCCAAATACGGAATCAGTCTTATTTAGCCATTGTGTTTAAGTTTTGGGAAATCAGCGTAGAAAGCCTCATGATTCAGAATCGATTGTCTGCCACGAAGTTTAGCAGAAAAAAGTTCTCCCCCAACAATAACCCAGAATGAGGGCTCGTTTTACGAGTCCTCATTCTCCTTTTTCCTATTCAAGCAGTTAAAAGGCTGAAGCGTTTTATCAATAAAGGCATTTAAAAGTACTATACATGCCTTCTTTCTGAGTATGGTGACTATTTTCCGTTCTTAAAGGCTAGCTTCATTCCCAGATGGGAATGGCTTAGATGTTTTAAGATTTAGCTTCTTGGGGGAGTTACATGAGTCAAAAGTTTCGATCTTTTCATATTCCAGTTTCTGAATTTGGTGGTTTTTTTATGCTCTGTTTGGGAGCACTCACCGCTACACTATCAGCTAAGGTTTATGAAGCCGATCACTATATGCCCAAGGCTTTGGGAAAAACCAATATTGCTGCCCGTGCCGCTGCCCTTGAAAAATTAGCTGCCTCCTTGAAGGCTGGAGATGCTTTGATATTGCCTAGCGAAGATTTTGGCGAGGCTGACTTATCGGACATGCCGAATGATATTGAAGTCTCTGGTGGAGTTGCGGGTAAAATATTTGTCGGTGGTATCCACTCCGATCTAACCTTTGTAAACAACCGCATTCCCATCATTCTCCAAAAACGTGGTGAGAGCAATGGTTCGAATAGTCTTAACAATGCTTTTTTCTGGAATAATTCAAACAGCGGCAGCAAATCCAATGTCTCGAACTCTCTCTTTTTGGAAGAACAGGCGAAGGCCCAGAAAGATGTTATCGAAACCAATCTTTGGACCCCTGCAACCTATACAGACATGCCTAATACAACCTTTTTGTATTTCTCATACAATGTAGGTGGAAACAATTGCGGTACGGGAAAGGATTCACCAGCGCCCAGAATCACTTTCAAGGGGAATTTTGCAGGTTCAAAAGTGTATCACATGGTGGAAACCAATTATGGAATGGTCCTTCCTGGAGTGAAATTCGATGGAGTCAAAGGCCCTATGCATCTCTTAGTTGGAGATACGGAACGACATGGAGCTGCCTATGCCGAATATGAATTTCTAAACAGTTCTGATATAGTGTTAGGGACTCACCGACTCTATAGTGGAACCGAGTGTAATACAGGCTGCCCTCAAACCGGTTTTCTGATGACCGGTGGTCAGAGAAATACTCTCATGTATAGCCAAGAAATATCCAAAGCCAAAATTGGTCTGCGAGCCGTCAATGAAACTGACTTGCAAATCTGGGGTTTGTTTACCGAGCTGGATATTGCTGTCCCTGCAGATGCGCTACAGGCTTTTGTTACTCCAAGAGGCTATGGCCCTGATGCTCTATGGTGTAACGCAGTTCCCAACCAACGGGGCTCTTGGCATGAACCTGTCGAAGTAGAATCTGAAGTCATTTTCAAATATAAGGGAGTTGATCTAACCGATAAGGCCAAGGGCGGAACTGTAATTCCTCCCAAACCCCCTGAGTTTCCGCCTACGGAATTTACCGGGTCTGTTGCCAAAAAAATGTCAGCACCACGCTATCTCCAAAAAGCAAATTTTGGTGCGGCAGTATTGGCTGCTGGCGCCGATGCAAGTGGACAAAAATATTCCGATGCGGCCTTTATGAAGGTGCTGAATGAGACCGGAAAGCTTGAAATTCCAGCCGGTACTTTTTTGCTGAAAAATACCCTGACCATTAATGTGGATGATGCGCTTGCTAAAAGCAACGGTAACCCAGAAATTCTCACAGGGCAAGGTGCCAGTATTACCAAAATTGTGATGAATAACCCCAATATTTCTGCAGTCAAATTGGTGGGAAGTTCAAGCCTTGCTCGTACTTCTGCTCTTGAAGTGCAAACGAACCCTGACCAGAAATTGAAGGGAATCAGCAATGTCGAAATAACCGGTGGAAAATTTGGCATTGATTTAACCTGTTTTTATGCCGCTGCCATGCGGTTTGTAAATGTCACCATATCAAATTCTTCTTCGGTTGGAATTGCGGTGGGAGGCACAAATATCGGCCAATATATGGAGTCTTGCGGCGCGAGAGAGTTTGATCAAAATCGTTTTATCAATGTGAAGTTTATCAATACGGGCGACTATGGTATTTACATCAATCTGCCCATGGTTGATAAGCAATTTTACTTGAATTGTGAATTTGAGGGCCAAAAGAAAGCCGGAATTTCAGCAAACTACACCCATATGTTTAACGGCTCCATTATCCAGTGCAAATTCAAGGATATTAACGGTCCCGGCGTAGACTTGTATACTATAGCATCCTATCCCGGCGGCAGTATAGCAGGATATACCCCACATTGTTCTGCTATTGAATCCTGTGAATTCATCAACTGTGGCAACACAGAAAGAGGAGCAGTAGACTTTGGCTGGACGGAATCAAATACCATTACCAATTCAAAAATCACCATAAAGGGTAAGCCCTGGAAATTTGCTTATATAGGTACTGCAGGACTGATGCAAAACGTGATCATTGATGTCGATAAGGCTCAGATGGTTAGCGGTGGTGCTGCTGTGGCTTTGCGCAGCACACGCCATGTGAGAAATGCTAGACCCACAGGCAATATACTGCATAAGGTCACAGGACCCAATGGAGTAGCCATTAACGGTCCTTTGGCTTTTATCAATGATGTCAATAAAGAAGTGAGTATGGATACCTACTTCAAGGATAAAGACGGCAGTCCGAAATACAGTGGTTACAAGTGGGCCTATCCTAGTGCCGTTATCGAAAGTAAATTTTCCAATGGTAGCTGTGAATATGCCTTGGTTGCTACCAAAAAAGAAGGCGGCATCTTAGATCTAGTTCCTC
>JBBQAD010000398.1:0-3824 GCA_038315885.1 Fibrobacteria bacterium
ACAGTTTCAGATTGAAACACTCGACCTTGCATATTGACGATGCGTAGCGATTTGGCCTGCTTAATTTGTACCGTATTTCCACTCCAGTGGATTCCTTCTTGACTGGTAAGGCCTCGGACTATTCCATCTGGGCATGATTTCACTGTAACTTTATAGCCGGCCTTGACCTCACGACTCATTTCGCCATTGACCGTAACTGTTAGTTTGGGTTGAAGCGAACCTGCTTTTGATGGCATAAAAACCAGATTCGAACTGGTGGTGACAATGGTCGTATCGTCAAACTTCCATCCGTAGCTAGCTGTTCCCGTTCCGGCATGGCTGAGAGTGCTAGTCCATTCAACTGAATCTGGGTTGCAAAGGCTCAATTCTGAAGCTTTGCTTATCTCCACGCCACTTAATTTTATAGAACTGAATTTGACTTGGGGAATCGGCTTGGCTTTTGGGCTTCCAAAGACCGAAACCGGCATGGGTACTGCTTTTTCAGATCCGGGAACTTTCCAACCAATTACGGAAGTGGCAGTTTTATTGTCCCAATGCCAGTAGTGAGCACGAACGCGGTAGACTCCAGGCTGCAAATTCACTTTCCAATACCGTTTGACGCTTCCCCCCATGCCTTGAAAGACCAGACTTGAATCCAAAGTCGAGTCGCTGGGAATATTTGCAGTGGTACCTTCGCCTGAATCGGAAAAAACACCATCTTTGTTCACATCAATCCAGAATCGGAGTCCTTCATAACGACCCCCAGTTAAAAATTCATAGGTTCCGGCAGTTTCAATTTTGATGGAGCCAAACATGAGGAGAAAATAGCCGCCCAATGAAGCGTTGCTGTCATTGAGATATTGCCATACATAGGGGGCACTGCTCGACTCAACATTGATTGAATCAATCCAAAACTCCTTATCAATCAAGGATTTTCCATCGCGAACAAAACTGGGTACACTGGTGTCACCCTTGGAAGCAAAGGGAACATCATCAAATCCCTTAACTGGATCGAAATCTTTCCAAACCCCCGCTTCAATGGCCAACCACCAGTCACGATTGTTCTTCTCAGGGTCAGCGTTGACACCGCCGGCAACCACGACTGTATCGTGTCCCACAACAAGATTCATGCCTTCTTCTTTGACTACGCTATCGGCATAAGTTTGACCATTGGAGCTGACCAGGGATCGGTAAGCTGCTGTATCTAAAACGGGAACCTGCTTTGCATACATATGGTTGCGGGCAATGCAATAACGGGCTCGAAGGGCAGCATCCGAATATTGCATCGATGTTATCAAAACGATTGCCAAGCAAAAACTGAGCAGTCTAAGTGTAATATTGTGATTCTTCGACATAATACCTCAATTGAAAATTATTGGATTTTTTCTAATAGTTAATAGTAAGAATATGCATTTTCTCTAAAGAAAGAGCGGAAAAAACTAGCACAATAATCGCATAATGGTGTCCTGAAATGCACCAAAATCCACCAGATTGGGGAGAAATGCTGTAGGGGGATTGGAGCTAAATGCCTGCTCAGGAAATAAATGCCCGAGGATTACACATTTAGCATCGATGGCTTGTGCTGCCAGTACATCATTCACTGTATCACCGATTACTAGGCAATGAGAATTCGCTTGTTGGGAAAAAAGTTTTTTGGCCGCATGGGCGATTTCAGATCGGTTGCTTTCGCCTGTTGAAAAGGCGCCTATTTTCAAGTATTTAGAAAAACCAAAACGATTTAGTTTTGCATGGGCAATCTGCTCAATGTTTCCAGTTAAAATGCCTTGAGTGATACCCTGCTCGGCAATCCACTGGACAGCCTTCAAGGCATTGGGATAGGCTTCAGGCCCATTGGCATTGATATAGTCACTTAAAAAACGGCGTGAATAATTTTCTAGCAGGATCATTATCTCATGTTCAATAATTGGAGCTTCTTTCTTTTGGCTGTAAAGCTGCAAATATTTGCGTCCTATAATCCAATCTGTCTGACCAGCGAAGGAAATGATTTCCGGGTCACCCGCGAGAGAGCAGCATTCGGCAACTGCATCACGAAAGTATTTTGCTCCCAGATCGGCAGAATGCAGGAGTGTACCATCGATATCCCATAGAATCAAACTATCTTTGTATTTCATTTTGTCGTTCATCATTCTTTCGGCAATTTAAATGTGGTTTTCGATTTTTTTCTTAACCCAGCAGGAGTAACATCAATGAGCTGGCGATTACTAGCGCAGCCAGCGTCTTTCGAAATAGATTTTTTTCTTTAAACAATAAACCTCCCAACAATACCGGGATCAGTATCGAGGATCGACGTGTGCATGTAACGATGGATAGCAGGCCATCAGGATCACTTAAGGCCATGAAATAAGCTCTGTCGGCAGCCAATAAGCTGATTGATAGAAGCGGTAAATAAAGAAGGCCATTTTTTGCAGGACTCGTTAAATTCGATTCTGCAAAAAGGTTTTTTTTCAATATCTGAATTTTTTGCATCAATGGCACAATTGGCCAAATGGACCGGGCTTCCTTTTTTCTAAATCGGTAAAGGACAGTGGAGATTCCAATCCAAAATGGCATATAGAGAGAAAACCAGGCTTGCAACGCAACAGCTTTTTGGTAGGGAAGCAAGTGAGAGAAATGCATCCCCATAAGTGTCTTGTCAAGTAAACCTGAAAGTGTACCAAACAGCACCCCGAGAATGGCAATCAAGATACCTGCGTTTTTGCTGAAATGAACACTTTCCCGACGAGAGGCTAATTGTAACAGATAGATTCCCACCAGAAATAATAGGATTCCCACACACTGCAATAAACTGGGTCTTTCGTGTAAAACGAGAAAGCCAGCTAGGCTGGTAAAAAGAGGACCCGTGCTTAAGATTGGGGCTGCGACAGAAATGGGCAGTCGTTGCAAAGACCAAAAACCGCACAGCCAAGAACAGGCGACGAAGAAAGATTTCAACAAGATTTTTAAATGTAACTCTAGTGATAAAGAAGAGAAAAAATAGAGTCCTTCAGGTAGCATGAGTATTGCACTGATCATTGTGGTAAGCATCAGCACTGAAAGAGTTTTTCGACCCCGAAGCGATAATTTTTTAAGAACTTCGTAAAGACCCAGAAAAAGCGAAGACAATAATGCCGGTAGTATCCACATTGAGAAAGATTAAATGAAGAAATCTTTTGGTGTAACTCCAAGACCGTTACTCTTTCCCCAGTGTAACAATCCACTTTCTAGCTGACTGCCGTCAAAGGCGTCATCCTTTAGAAGCCAGGCCCCATCAAGGTCAATTACATCGCATTTTTGGCCTAAGACCGCTCCAGCACTAATCAAGGCGCTACTTTCGAGCATGCATCCCAACATGGTTTTCATTTTTAGTTCTTGGGCTTTTTCCCAGAGTCGGTAGGCGCCGCTTAAACCGCCGCATTTGACCAGTTTGATTACGACTCCATCAAAATAGGGATGTAAACGTTGTAAATCGGTGAGGCTTCGGCAACTTTCGTCACAATACAAATCGTATTTACCCATTTTTCGAATCTGTATCATCGATTGGTCTTCATCAGTGGGTAACGGTTGCTCAATTAGTTCCACAGGGAGAGACTGTATTTGAGAAAATATCTTTTTGCAAAGATTTAAATCCAAGGATGCGTTGGCATCGAAACGATACAGATGCTCGGGATATTCTTCCAGCAGACCAAATAAGGAGGCATCCATATCTTTGGATAGTTTGATCTTAAGCCGGGGGTAGTCAGATAAAGCTTGGAGTTTTTCCCTTGTTTCAGAAATGCTCCCCAAGCCTAATGTAACACTGCTAGCCAGTGCTTGTGGCTCTTCATTCCATAACAGTTTACAGACAG
>JBBQAD010000109.1:0-8755 GCA_038315885.1 Fibrobacteria bacterium
CCTTGCTCAAAGCTTACTCCAGATATATCTGAGTTTTTTATACGATCATTGGCAGCCTGAATACCAACTTGCGAAAAATCAACTCCAACACATTCTTCGACCCCGAGAAGCTGCCAAGCAACTGTATAACGACCTCCTCCACAACCCACATCTAACAATTTTTTCCCTTTGTATTGTTCAGGGAGTATTCCATTTCTCTCCAGCCTAGTTTCAAGTAATTGCTTCGGCTCATTCCAATAACTTTTATCTGAAAAGCCTTTGAATAAGTTACCATAATGATTGCCGGTTAATTGTTCAATAGTTGAATTCTCTAGTTTGGCTGTCGGATTAGCAAAGGGACTGAGGCTAAATATGGGTACATCATGAGATTTTTCAAGGGAATTGGAAAGTAGGCTCATTGCACTTGCTAAGGCTGGACCGGGATCTAGGTTTTTTTCAAAAATAGACTCCATCTGCTCAAAAAGATAAGGTATTGCACTACAACGTAAGAAGTTTGAAAAGGAACTATCATCAAGTGACCTACTCGACAAAATCACCTTCTGGCCTGCTTCTGACAAGGGGCCTTCACGCAAACAAGGTGCTATTTTATAGTCATTATCAGTCATTATATTCCTTTTATCTGAAATCGAACTTTAGAGGCTAAGCGCCTCTGTTCAAATCCTACTCTTACTCCAAATATGTTAAATCGTAAGTCTTATTTGAATTAATATTATAAATATTAATCATCGGCATGCAGTCAAAATGCGTTATCCCAATGTAGCCTTTTCAATTGCTTGAGCAACATATTGAATTTCGGTATCACTTAGACCAGGGTATATTGGCAAAGAGATTTCTCGTAGACTTTCCTTTTCCGCTTGAGAATACTTTTTATTTGATTTTTGATTAGAGAAGCAATGGATAGGTGTATAGTGTACACTTGTTGTAATTCCTAAAGATGCGAGAGACTGAATAATTTCATCTCTTTTGCTCTGTATTGTTTGGTCTAACCTAATTGTAAACAAATGCCATGAAGATTGACATGAAGATAATTCAGTTGAAAGTATTACATTCTTGATATTTTCAAATAACGATTGATACTTTCTCGCGACCCGTTTTCGACCTTGCCAAAACTCATCAACCCTTTTCAACTGTCCCAAGCCAATCGCAGCAGCCATATCGGTCGCATTATACTTATAACCACGCATTACAATATCATATTTCCAAGTGCCGCCCTTACCAAAGCGCTTATAAGCATCTTTAGACATCCCATGCAGACGCATGATTCGGCACTTCTCCGCAATCTCATCGTTATCCGTAGTAATCATGCCACCTTCGCCAGTGGTGATACATTTATTCGCATAGAAGCTAAAACAAGTAGCATCCCCAATGGTACCAACCATTCGCCCCTTGTAATAGGCCGGCAAACAGTGGGCTGCATCTTCGATCACTTTAAGTCCATGTTTTTTCGCAATGGCCAAAATGGTATCCATTTCACAGGGATGTCCACCATAATGCATCGGCATGATCGCTCGTGTCTTCGATGTGATAGCAGCCTCAATGAGTGTTTCATCAATACAAAGGGTGTCTTTGCGACAATCAATTAGCACAGGTGTTGCATAAAAGTACTGAACAACTTCAGCCGTTGCTACAAATGTCATCGTGGGTACAATGACTTCATCACCGGGTTCTAAACCAATAGCGGCTAAGCAGAGATGCAGAGCAGCTGTACAACTGTTTACAAAGATGGCATGTTTACACCCGATATATTTTGCGAAGGCCTCTTCAAACTCAATGCATTTCGGCCCCATGGTAAGCCAGCCCGAACGCAGTACTTCAGCTACCGACTCAATGGTTTCTTCGTCAATTTGCGGTTTAAAAAAAGGGATTTCCATTTAACTGAATTCGTCTAAATAGTGATGAAAGTCAGAATACTTACAGTTATCAATTTACCCCATAGGCTTCGCGACCATGAGTCCCAGAACTCACCGGTCCGTCTTTAAAATTGGGGAGAAAAAGGCTTAAAGAATCCTGAAGCCTTTACAATCAGAGAGTGAGAAATATGAGTTTTTTAAGCGCTGAGTGCAAGAATTTCTTCCGTGCTATGGGAGCTGTAATCTGGGGCGAGATGTTCAATATCGACGGTAAAGCCTCCGTTCAAACTGGGGACCTGTACGAACATTTTTGAGCCATTCTTTGCGCTCACAATGTATCCCGTCTGACCGATTAAGGCTCCACCATTAAATACGACTCTGTCTCCTGGACCTAATAGTGGTCTTTCATTGGTAAATTCGAAGGGAAGACGGCTTTTTTCGACGGCCCGAACGACCAGAATATCCTTTTCAGGAACGGGCTTAATGCGACCCTCTACACTTAAAATTCGGCGCATCCAGGGGAGGTTGTAAAGCTCCCAGCGTTGTTCTTCATGTATGCGTACAAATAAAACCGAGGGTATCAGCGGCCAAAGTTGCATTTTCCAGCGGTCGGACCATTTGCGTCGGACTTGCTGCATTGGCAAATAGGTTTCACAGATTAGTTTCGAGTGTTTCTCAAACGACCTTTCCGATCGCGGTTTTGTATAGACTGCGTACCAATTCAGTTCCATGCCATCCTAGCCGGTTTACTCTATTTTGCTTCAGCGGTTTTTAAGGTAAAATCTTTCGGGACGATGTGCTCTGAATATGGCCTTATTTTGTTTTCTGGGCCTTCTTAAAAATCGCCCAATTTTTGGCGACGAGGAGCGCAAGCTTTAGATATCCCTTAATTTTCGAACCAAAACTTAAGTCTGCTTCGGCCATTCCTTTAAATGCTCGATAAAAAGAAATTTGCGCTTGGCGATCGAGATTCAAGACAAAATTCCGGATTTTCTTTTGTTTTAGGTGGCCTTCGCCGAATTGCGTCCAACATGCTTTCACATAGCCTTCGAAGGCGGCTTCGTTCAGGCTGCCCATTTTAAAAGCCTTATCAATTTCTGCTGCGGCAAAATCTCCGCTGCAAATGCCTGCCATGATTCCACCACCGGTTAAGGGGTTGGTGTGATGGGCCGCGTCTCCAATCAGTAAAAAGTTATCGGCAATGGTTTTATCGACTGTACCACTGACGGGTACGGCCCCACCGTGGACTTCCACAATTTTTGCTTGGGGAAAGTAGCGCTGGCGGTATTCTTCGGTGATATCCTGAATGTTTTTGCTTCCCATTTTTGGGGTGAGCTGACCGGCGCCTAGATTGACCACTTTGGATCGGACTTTGGGGAAAATCCAGACATAACCGTTATTGATGGCATCATGCCCATGCCAGAAGGTGAGATGGTTGGGATTCTGATCGACGGCATCTAAACGGAATTCAATGGCGGAGCAAACTTCGGGGGGTTTATGCAGGGTGTTGAGTCCTATCCAACGCCCACTGAGGGCCTCGGCACCATCGGCTCCGACCACAACGGAGGCGGTGATATGCTGTTCAGTACCATTAAGATGAACAATCAGCTTTCGTCGCTTCTCAATCACTTCACCGATGCCTGAAACCCGGGCCGAAAGAACCAGTTCGGCTCCTGCTTTGCGGGCCTGTTCAGCAAGGTCTTGATCAAATTTTGCTCGGTCGAGCATGAGACCGATGTTAGGTTTGTCATAGCGGGTTGTAACACCACCGGTTCCGTGGAGAATGACACCGTGTAGATCGGTTTCAATCCAATTTTCGTTTATATCGGTGAATTGGGAGAGACGGCTGCGAGTGCCGGTTGCTTCGCCGCAACGCACGGGTACGCCAACTACAGGGCGTTTTTCTAGGAGTAACACTTCATAGCCTTTGGCGGCCAGGTTTCTAGCACAAAGTGAGCCTGCGGGTCCGGCGCCAATGACGGCTACATCATAGTGTTTTTTTTGCAATGGAGAGCGCTCCTACGGGGCAGAACCGAACACAAATGGTGCAGTAGGTGCATTTGTCTTGAAAGACCTGCAGATCAACTTCAAACATATCGAGGGCAAGATGTGGACAGGTGCCTACGCAGCCGGCACAGGAGATGCATTTCTCCCTATCGAGAAGCAGCTCTTTGTTGGGCCGTTTAGTCGTCCGTTCTGAAGAATGGGCCTCTTGCATAGGCAAGCAAGTTAACAAAAGCGATGGCAGGGTATTCTTTCAATATTTTACTTCGGGAGGAGATTTATGAAGAATAAAAAGGAACCTGATATGAAACCAGAATACAGCAGGGAAAAGCTTGGGAAGGGAATTAGAGGGAAATACTTGGCGAAAGTTAAAGCGGGTTCGGAGTATGCGGTTTTGGACGAGACAGGGAGTGGGGGAGGAGAGATGGCAAGGGGTGCGAGAGAAAAGGGAAGGCGGGGTAATAGAAGCGGGGGGGTTTAATTTTGATTCGGGTAGGGGGGGTTCGAATTATGCTAGGCAAGTTGAGGGCTAGATATGGAGACCCGGATTTTGATTGTATATGCGAAAGATCCCTTAAGGGCTTATAATCTGCTTAAATAAGCGCTTTTTTAACAATTTTTACTCCTAGGAAAGGTGTACAAAAGGATGTACACTATAGATATCGCCTCTTTGATGCGTTTAAAAAGGAGCTTCAGATGCGTATGGCCTCAGTCAAAGAGTTTAGAACAGAATTGGCGAATATGATGACATCAGAAGAACCCGTAATGGTTACACGACATGGAAAGGTTGCTGGATTTTATCTTCCCTGGAAGGGCGAAGATTTACCTTTGTCCATAAAACGGGAAGCATTAAAGAAGTACACTCAAGAGCTTGACAAGGTTTTTGAAGGTGTAGACATTAACGAAGAAGAATTGGAAAAAGATTTTGCAGAGTTCAGAAAAGCTCGTCATAGCAGACGCTAATGTCCTTCTTGCGGCGACCTCAAATCGAGCAGCGATTAAAGTCTTTCAATGCGAAATCGAAGTCTATACTACTGAATTTACCTGTGGCGAAGTGGTGGAATACTTCCCGTATTTCTCAAAACGGTATGGCATAAGCATAGAGTCTATGTATCACACACTTGAAAAGCTGCCCTTAATTGTAAAGCCCAAAGAATACTATGCATCAAAGCTTTTAGAAGTAGAAGTTTTTGTTAAGGATCCGGAAGATCATGATGTCGGTGCATTGGCCCTTTTTGAAAACGTACCTGTTTGGAGTAATGATAACGACTTTAAAAACTTTCCGACCGGCCGCTACACGACCGCGGAGCTTCTAAAATCTTTGGGTCTTTGACCTAAGTACCTACATGGTGGATTGCAGCGCAAGACCCTTTGGCTTTACAATCTTCGTTTTTTAAATCGAGTCCTGCATGCTAGACGAAAAGGGTGATTTGTTTTTAGTGAAACCTTGGGAGCAATGGGGCTTAAGATGAAAAAAAAACAGAATACCTTCAAAGACTATTTGAAAGACAAGGTTAAAAATAAGACCTTTCGCAAGGCTTATGAACATTACAATCAAGTTTTAGATATTGGTTTGCAGGTACGAGAGTTACGCGAGAGTGCGGGCTTAACTCAAGCAACCGGGCATCAGCTAAGGCTTGAGTTTGAACCTGCCTAACACCTACAGGAGTATAAGTGTATCACCTAGATAAAGTAATCAGCTGATATATTGAAGAGTTTGCTAAGTGACTTCGCCTTTTCTTTGCTGATCTCGCGATGGCCATTTTCCCAATCAGAGATATAGTTCTTAGATACACCAACTTTTTCTCCAAGTTCACCCTGTGTCCAGCCTTTATTTTGCCGATAAATTTTTACACAGTCGGCCGGCGAGGAGAGCTTGTCCATCTTCTTGGCAAAATCGGTCTCGAAGTAATTAACGCTCTCAGAATTGTCTTGTTCCAAATGAAGCTTTGGCCCATACTCTTTTCTAAGTACGCTCAAAATATTGGAAGAAATCCTTCCCTCAATCCGAATTTTAGTATGGGGCGTTTTCACGACTGCCAGCATAGTAGACCTCGATGATAATGGTTCCTCGTTCATGTATCCAACAAGCCACCCAATGGTGAGAAAGGTGACAATGATACTTTCCTTCTCCTAATGGTTTATAGTTCGGCCAGTCTTTTGCAAGTTCAGGCCCTTATGCGCCGAAGTAATCCCAATAAGCAACGAGATATGCCTTTAGCTCGGGAAGGGTCTTGACCTTGTTCTCGTTGTTCATGTTCTCAAAGTGAGATTTCAAGGGTAACAGATAATTATGTAACTGTTCGTGGGCTTCTCCCTGCATGGTGCATTGTTTCAGAATTCCGACAAATTGCTGGTCCAAGACCAGTTTCAAGGACTCCACATCCGAATCTGGTGCGAAGGCTTCTACCGTATCTCGCATTCTTCCGATGCCTTCGTTTGTGGCAGCATCAGAATGCCATTTTTGGCCGTTGACCAAGCTGACTTTTACTTCTGGATTCTCTGATTCGTGGGCGGGATGGCCCGCTTTCTCAGGCTCCTGCTTGTCGCAGGACATAAATCCCATACTTACTGTGATGAGTGAGACCAGTATAACTCGGCGCATGTCATTCTCCTTTGTATCTGTTGTTGAGATCCTTGCACATTCTGTCAGAATTTGCTTCTAGCTTGCTTCCAATTTTCGTCCAGATAGACATCGGTCTTCCCATGTAATTTAAGGGATGGATCCGTGATTCATTAGTGAAGCATTCACGATAGTTTAGTGATTCATTCCTGATTTATTCTCGGTCTTGCATCTGTGAAACATGCAGCCTAAGGCGCGTATCGAAACGGCCGCAGCCAGGGCCCAGAAAAGGGTTCTGATGGTCATAGCACCGACGGTGCGCATCTCATAGGCAGCCCCGCCCATTACATGGAGACCAAAGGCCGCGAAGACGATGAGATTAGAAACCAAAAGAAATACAGATAACGGAACGCTCCAGGGCTTTTTCAGGTAAAAGCCTGCGCCGGCTGCAATATACAGGAAGCCTGCGAAGAAATTAAACCAAAGGACGAAGGGCACGGCATTCCCGACAGCCGCGCGCGCCTCCACGCCCCCGAACAAAGCCCTTCCCCCGGATAGGATGGTTACGGCACCGAATAACATGGCCAATATCGCTACGGTTTTAAGAATCTTTTTTGCTTTCATGTTCACCTCTTTCATTCCGGCATCCGTCCCTCGCCGGCTTCCTCGTGGGTGTAGCCGTCGCGGATATGATAGATGCGCTTAAAGGTCGGGATTATCTTCTCGTCATGGGTCACTATGATGATGGCGGTTTCGAATTGCCGCGCCATGCGGTTTAGAATGCGGATGACCGTCATCGCACGCTCGCTGTCTAGGGGAGCGGTAGGCTCATCGGCGAGGATGACCGGAGGTCGGTTGATCAGCGCCCGGGCGATGGCGACGCGCTGCTGCTCGCCGCCGGATAATTGAGAAGGAACGGCATTGATGCGATGCCCCATGTCGAGGGCCTCAAGCATTTCACGGGCTCTTTCGCGAGATTCGGCATTGGAACGGCCCGCCAGCATGGGCAGTAGTGCGACATTGTCGGTCACGTCGAGAAATGGAAGCAGGTAAGGCGCCTGGAATACGAACCCAATCCGATCTCTGCGTAAGGCGCGCAGGTCTCGGAGTTTCCAGCCGTCTTTGTAAATGGTTTCTCCGCCCAAAGCCATTTTTCCGCTTGTCGGCTCGATGACCGCGCCGAGGCATTTGAGCAGAGTGCTTTTGCCGGAACCGGAGGGTCCTATGAGACCCAAGACCTCGCCGGGATCGACCCGCATGTTCACGCCCTTGAGAGCGTCGACTGCGGTGGGACCCTTGCCATAACGCTTACTCAGAGACTCGATTCTCACTCCATCCCTCCTAAACTCAGCCACCGATGGCCTCCGCCGGATCTACCTTGAGGGCCGCATTGATGGCAACTGTGCTGGCTAAAGCGCATATGAAGACGACTACCAAGAAGCCCCGGACCGCGTCTCCGGGCTCAAGTAAAACATATTTCGGAAAGAAGGGCGCCCAGAAGGTGGCAGCGATTTTGCCCACTATGAAGCCGGCTGCGCCCAGCCCGAGGGATTGTTGGAGAATCATCCAGGCGATGGTCGTGTTCCTGGTTCCAATCAATTTCAGAACCGCGATTTCGCGGATTTTCCCCAAGGTCAAAGTGTAGATGATGAAAGCGACCACGGCCGTGCTTACCAAGGTTAGGATGACCAGGAACATACCGATTTGCCTGGCCGAGGTGGCGATGAGCTTTCCGACCAGGATCTGCTCCATCTGCGCCCGCGTATACACTTGTAGATGCTTCCAGCGGCGGATGGCGGCCGCCACTGTATCTGGAGAATAGGAAAGGACGGTTCGGACGAGTACGGCGTTCACATAGGGGTTGGCGCTTTGGGTGGCGACAACAGCGTCCAAAACACCCGGGGCTGCGGGCCGGTTGAAGGCCGGATTGGCGGCGCTGCGCCGACGCTGCTGGAGAATGGCCTCATTGTCTTTGAGGAACTGGGCTTCTTGAGCATCCTTTAGGGGGATAAAAAGCATGGGATCGCCGCCGGAAGAAACCATGCGCCGGGTAATACCCACCACGGTATATCGGTTGCGACGGATTTCTACTCGATCCCCCAGCCGAAATCCACTGGCGACATCGGCGACGGCCTCGTAGTGACTCCGGGTGATGTGCCGACCGGCAGTGAGGTTTGGCGGTTGTCCCGGCTCGCCCGACTGCCCTGGCGATACGCCAACTACCATCATCCGCGCCTCGCGCCCCTCGCCGCGAGCCTGCATGGTAAGGTAAGTGATATTGGCGGCATGGGCCACACCGGACATCCCCACTATGCCGCGATAAGCATCGTCGTATACG
>JBBQAD010000304.1:0-5048 GCA_038315885.1 Fibrobacteria bacterium
AATGTTTCATAAAACCGTCGATTAAGCCATCAAGAATCTGTTGAATATGACTAGTCCAGGTATTGGCGTTGCTTAAATTTAATGCATCGGTTCCCGCACTGCGATTAGCGTTATAGGTCGTGTCATCATTGAGCCAAAAAAGATAAGGGCTTCTGAATCCGGTATTGACCAAGGCCTGTATATCGTAGTTTGCGGGATTGTTTACATTAGCAATAGCAGCGGTAAGAGCCGCCTGATAGCTGCTTTCAGTTAATGTAACAGGTGTGTGGGCATCTTTATCAATACATAAATCATGAAAATGTTTGGCAAATTCTTGCCTCATGGTATTGGTATGAATGGTTCCCAAAGCACCCCGCATGGACGCTTCCAAAGGTGGGCTGCCCGCAAATGCACCGGAAGGAGGCTTGATTAATATTTTGGAAACCCGTAGGTTTCTCCAAATGGTTAACACACCAGTATGAGCCAACTCTTGTGCATTAGGGGTGCTGCCGTTGCTTCGGATAACGTATGCTTTTAACTTGAAGCAGTCGCCTGCACTTCTTGGCAGTAACAGCACACATCCACACTGACCTTCGCTGTTCGAGGTACCGACCATGCTATAATTATTTGGTCGGTTTGTGATAGTCACCTCATGCGGAAATCCAGATACCCTCCCTGACGCAATGAGTGTTCCATTTACATCGCTGGGGCGCAAGCCGCCTTTTGATGTAACACAGTTGTATCCGAACGGGCCCGATCTGGCGCGTTGGAGTATTCCACTGATATAGGTTCGAGGCGCCCGGCTGCCTTCAGTATGACCTGAAATGCCGGTCAGATAGGCAACTTGGTCTAAAATAGGGTTATGTGTCTGTTCAAATTCGAAGCAGATTTGCACACCCGATGCAGGTCTTCCCGTAGCAGCATCAACAACATCCACCAGCAAGGGGATTTTTCCCATACCAGTGTTACGCCTCCAAGCGCGGTCTTCAGCATTCTTGCGGTGAGCGGTGAGAGGATTTCCCAAGTCATTTTCATCGGTAAAACAAAAACTTCCCGGATAGATGATTCTGGCTGCCTGAGTCGGATCGCTTTGAGCCTGATGCGAGCCGTCATCACGCTGTACAATAGTATCCATTTGGCTTCGCAGTCTGGTTTCCATTTGTGCATCACTTAGGCTGTGTCCCAATTCATGTACCCATTGACTACGCATGTAGGACCAGCAGCTACGGCTTATGGGGCCCATGTCACCATCCAGGGCTCCATAGTAAAAGCCTAGCGCCATCATACGCTCCTGTTTACCCCGCGCTCCCGAAGCACGATGGGTGAAAAGCGCATTAAAATCTCCCCAATGTAATGTAATTCGATAGCGATTGGTGCCAACTTGTAGTTGAACTGGAGCACCTGTGGGAACGCGTACTCCTGCAGCCAGGCTTGCTGCACTAGCCGACATCACTCTTGGATCAGTCATGGGTTTTTACTTTCAATACCAATTTCACTTTCATTTTCCTTTAACTCTCTACTCCAAAGTCTAATTGTGTCACTTTCTGGAGGGATTCTGGCCCTGCATATTGTGCACAGCCCCGCCAGACTAAACTGACTTGATTCTCTTCTTTAAAGATTTCCACCGTATGTAATACCATACCCAGCTCCACGGGTCCTTTGCCTAAATCCAGCCAGGCCGTAGGCCTTTCTCCCGGAAGTTTACAAGTAAATTGGGGATGATCGGCATCAAAGTGAATTAAGCGTATCTCTTCATCCCCACGCAGGTAAGGTACACAGAGGCCGTTGGAAGCACCGCTATAGAAAGCGGGGTTGACCAAGGGCAGTGGCGATGGTGGCTGACTAGCTTTTGAGGTTCCAATTTCAGAAGTTTTCTGTAGTTGATTTTGTCGTTCAAATTCGGAACGCACCTGAGCATCGGGAGAAAGACCTGATAACATCAGTCGAGAGTAAAATGTTCTTCCTGTGTATCCAAAAGACTGGGGCTCTGGAGCGCTTTTCCAATTTTCATATTTTTCTATTACCAGCGATTTAGGACTCAGCAATTGGCGCGGATCTTCTTGGCTCGGTAATAACAAATCTTGTAGGGCTTTAGGATTGTTCTTCACAACAAAGCCTAAGCCCCAAGGATTTTTTGGGAATTGATGACGCGTCGCCTCATCAGAAAGAGAATCTATTCCTCCATAGGCATTGGCATAGGACAAATCCACGGAATCGAAAGGCTTCGTTTCACTAAACTCGATTCCCGAACCTGTTACAAATACATGGCGTTCACCAAATACCCGAACAATTTTTTTTGGCAATTGACCTACTTGAACACTCAGGTCAAGATAAAAGGCTTTTTTCCCCTTAGGACTGTGGGCCTTTCCATGAACGATTACATCTGTAGCCAACTTAAATGCAACCAAGTCGGATTCATGCAGTGTGGGATCGATTTGCGGGCGTCCCTCAATCCCGATTACATCACTTTCAAAAAAAGCCTTTTGTTTTTCTGAATAAACACCGCGTTCTGAATTTTTTAAGGTATAGGTTCGTTTAGCCAGAACCGAAAGTATTGGTGCGGTATTGGGAGCATAGCCAGGAACCAATTTTATCAGCCAAATTTTGTTAGTCATTAGAAGATTCCAGGATCATAATCCCTAAAATACCCTCTCAAAAAATACAAAGGTCTAAAAATGTAGGAAGTCCGGTATTTTCGGGGGCCCGAAGACTAAAACAGAGCTATGGGGAATCATTCACATTTTACTGTATTTCATCTTGTATGGGCTTGGCTGCCCCATGTTCCTATTTAAACCTAAAAAATTGAATAGCTGGCTCGAAGCGAAGATGCTAAACCCTCGCTGGCGAGGTTTCGATGCCAAAGGTCGAGCAGACTGATAGACTGCTGAATGGCAATCTAGACATCTAGGGCAGCCAGGGAATTTTGATCTAATCTTTCCAGATGACTTCTATCTGCCCATGTAATCAATCGCCATGATCTGTTGACATAAGAAAAATGATTCCAAGCTAAATTAGGCAATTCATAGGCGCGACTACTATTTAGAGGCAAATTCAAAGTCTCTCGAATCAGCGAGTCTACGGCTCCCCCATGGCTTATGACTAAAACTCGCTGCTGTTCATGTCTATTTGCGATATCTACAAAGGCATCCATAAAACGCTGATGTTTATCTACAATCGATTCTCCGCCGCCAGGAATACGATGCTCTAGTTCACGGGATTCAAATTTTTTAAAGTCTTCAGGATATTTTTCCGAGGACTCTTTCCAGCCCAAGCCTTGAAAATCACCCAGATGACGCTCCCGCAAACCGGGATGAAAGACACAAGATTTCATTTGTAGCGCATTTTTTGCAAACAGATATTGTAATGTTTCTTTGCAGCGTCCCAAATCACTGCTGTACACCGCATCGAAAGTGTACTTGCTGAGGCGCTCACCTAAAGCCTGAGCTTGTTTGCGTCCCAAATCCGTCAAACAACTGTCTAACTGCCCTTGGTAAATACCCTGAGAATTCCACTCGGTTTCGCCATGGCGAATCAAAAAAAACTGTACCGACATACCTAATATCCCCTGTAAATCGAGATCAAAAGCCGGTCAAAGGCCGATCTTGGCAGCCATCAAAATCTATTTTGATCCCACTCATGCGAAGCAGAAATTGGAATATTTTTTTCTGGGCACTCATTCTGTTTGCATTGCATAGTTTTACCCGAGCAGAAAAAAGTTTAACACTCCTAAGCCCGCGCGGAGGAGAAAATTATGAAATTGGCCAGGGGATTCCGATTCGATTTGTTAACAATTCGGATGCCATCACTTATTTGCTGGTAAAAATCTCATTGGACTCGGGGTTGAACTGGTCTATACTGAGCCATTTCAGCAGTTCTCTAAGTGCTGAAAGAGGCTGGGACCAGGCTTGTATCGAGATTCCCGATTCTATTCTTTTTTCCTTTCAATCAATCCCGGTTAACTTGCCCAGCCAATCTTCCCGGGTTCTGCTTATGTTACAGTCCTATCTTGACCTGGATGAGGTTTCTCTGCCCAGTAGATCCTTTGTGATTCTTCCAAGAGGAAGTGAAATAGAAGGAGAAGAGGCACCTCTATGTGATCCGCTTCGACAGGGTCCCGAAGCCTTTGTTGATACCATTAAACCCATCCCCAGTTCAGAAATTGCCAAGCTTGATCTATCCGCCCTCAGCATTACAGCCCCCAAAGGCATGAAGGCCATAAAGGGGGCTGTTTCACTGCTGGGAAATCTTCGAGGTCAATATCCCGGCTACCACGGCGCATTTTATGCCCATCAGAGTGCCATTGGATCGTTTTTTATGGATACAACTGAAATTACTGTGGGGGAATGGGAAGATGTCATGGGTCCCATTCCAAACGGGATTACCATCTCTGCTTTTGATAAAAAGTTATTTATACAAGGAAAACACTATCCGGTTCATTGGGTGAATTGGTATGATGCAGTGCTTTTTTGCAATGCAAGATCGAAGCAAGAGGGACTCGATACTATTTATGAATATGGATCCATTGTCGGAGTCGCAGGCTATTCCTGTATGTTAACAAGTGTTTCTATCCATCTGGAACGAAACGGATATCGTTTGCCAACCGAAGCCGAGTGGGAATATGCTTGCCGGGCAGGCAGTTCTAGTTATTACCCCTGGGGCGATTTCTGCCCCTTTGGAAAGTGTACTGATACATTAGAATCTTACGCCTGGTGGATAGGTAACTCCGATGGCAACATTCAAGCAGTGGGCAAGAAGCGGCCCAATGCCTGGGGTCTTTACGACATGTTAGGGAATACTTGGGAATGGGTAAACGACTGGTTTGCCGCTGATCAGCCAGGTTATCAGCTTGACCCCAGTGGACCAACTAAGGGTACCGCACATGGACGAGGATTGCGCGGATTTACGGCGGCAGTTATTCCAGGTAGCCCACAAATGGAGGCCCGAGAACGTCTCACCTGCGCCGATAGACACAGTCATAATCCCAGCCACGATGGCTATTCCGGCTCAAATGGTGTGGGCGTTCCCTGGTTTAGCGGATTTCGCTGCGTGCGACGGCCCTGGGGAGGACC
>JBBQAD010000172.1:0-7439 GCA_038315885.1 Fibrobacteria bacterium
GTCAGCGTTGTTTTACCTGAGCCTGAGGGGCCAACAAAGGCCACGCTTTGAAAGGGTTCAATGGTGAGGTTGAGATCTTTTAAAACCGGAGAATTGAACATGTATTCAAATTCGAGATTGCAGATTTCAATTCGGCCTTTAATCGATTGCGCCTTCACGCAATCAGGCAAGCTAAAGACTTCCGGCGATGTATCAAAAAGTGTATAGATACGTTCTAATGCTCCTTGAGATTGGGCGATAATCAGTTGGCTATCTGTGAGTTTCTGCATCGGTGAAAAAATATGTCCCTGCATCAGTATAAATGTCACCAACAAACTAAGCGAAATGGATTCGGGTGAATGAACAGCCCAATAGCCCCCTATTAGAATTACTAGTAAGGGAGCTACTGTTTCAATCACTGATGTCAACACATTATTGAGAGCTGACAGCTTTCCAGTATGAACTCGGACTTGATACAATTCTTCACCGGTCGCAAAAAATCGTTTGGCCTCATCTTTTTCAGCTGTAAAGGTTTTAACCACATGAAAATTGGAAAAACTCTCTACCGCAGTTCCTGAGAGAACCGATAATTTTTCTTGCACAGTTTTTGAATTTTCCTTAATTCTGCGACCCAGGGTTTTTATAAGAGTAACTTGCAGAGGAACCAGTATGATACTGGTCACGGCCAAACGCCAGCTCTGGCTAAAGAAATACCCTAGAACTCCTATTACGGTAGCGATGTGCATTACATTCTGAATAAGAACAGTTTGAATAAATTCATTACACTGGTGCACATCGGTTACCACACGGGATGCCAAAGAGCCCGAACGATTGCGGGTAAAAAAGGAGTGTGACAATTTTTGCAAATGGGCGAAGAGGTCCTGCCGTAAATCGTTTAATACCCTGACTGTGGCCACATGGCTGAGTAAATGCCTGTAGTAAACGAAAAAGGGACTCAACAGGGTTAAGCCACCCATTAGTAAACAATAGTGATAAAGATGCTGTAGCTTCCCTTCCAAGGGCAATGCTGAATTGTTCAATACTCCAACGACGCGGCCAATTACCCAGGACAAAATAACCGGGATGCTGAATTTATAGATTCCACATAAAATGGCCCCAATTAGCATCCAACGGACGGGCTTTAAATAGGTGAAAAATCGTCGTAGAACTTTCCCTTTGGGCTTTCCCATTGAATCAGAGGCATCACTCTCTTTTTTATCTGTCATTTAAAAAATATGCCTTGCAGGTCTAGACTTGGCTAGCATAAATGGCCCTTTTATCCTCTCACATTATCTGATTTGTTTCGCTATCTTGCACAAACACTTTTTAGGGTCTCTAAAAAAAAGAGATATTGTAAGTAATCACATGCTGTTTAGACCCGATACCAAGCTTGCTGAGGAGATGGAAGAATTCTGTGTTCAGGAAGCACTAAAGCAAATTCGAATAGCTTCGCCGAGTAACAATTATTTAGGTGGCTCCATTTCAGAATCTGGTATTTTTGGTCGCAGCGAGAGCAGGCATCATTTTGCCTGGGACTTGGCCTTTCTTTGTTTGTGGGCGAAACATTTTCACTCCACCTTACCCCTACTAGCCAGCTTAGATGCCTATTATGCCTTCCAGGATGAAGATGGATTTCTGGCGGGCCGCTACACCGAAGACGGCGAATCATGGTGGGCGAAGATTCATCCCGCCTCTTTGGCGCCACCTATTTTATCCTGGGCTGAATTAGAGTTACACAGCGTGTTAGGAGACAACAATAGACTTAGCCGCGTTTATGAAAACCTAAAGAAGTATCACTTTTTTTTGTGGGAACAGAAACGGCAACAAGACGGGCTTTTCTATGGGGATGCTGAAGCTAGCCAGATGGATAATCTGCCACGCTGGCCTGAGAACTGGCAAGGCGACCAACTTGGTTTATCCTTGATGTCCCATCATATTCATCGCTCAGTCCATCGCGATGATAGTCGTATTCTTTTGCAAGACAGGCGATTTTCCTGGAATCGACAGGGTCGCCTCATTGATTTCAGTGCGCAAATTGCTTTGGATGCCTCCTGCCTGGGTGAAATGGCACGCATTTTAGGTCGCGAAACAGAAAGAAAACTCTTCAACACACATTGGCAATTAACAGCAGAGGCAATCAATTCACTGTGTTGGAATTGCGAGCAAGCCTTTTATTTTGACTTGGCCTTCGATAAACAAATCGAACGAATGCATGTTGGATCCTACTGGACTTTGTTGGCAGGCGTCGTTCCTCCGAATCGAATTGATGCCTATGTATCACACCTGTTAGAAGCCCGGCATTTCGGTACACCTATGTCTGTACCTTCCCTGGCCCGCAGCGAAAAAGAGTATGAATTTGCGGGAGAAAGATGGAGAGGTGGCGTTTGGCCCAGTGGAACAGCGATGGTATTAAGCGGTCTTAGGCGCTATGGACAAACAAGGCTCGCCCGTGAAGTCGCGATGCGTTTTTACCAATCTGTCTCGCGGGTATTTGTATCTACTGGTAGCTTGTGGGAGAATTACAGTGCTGAAAGCCCTATGCCGGGTCGTCCTGCCAAAAACGGCTATTGGTCCTGGAATGGCATTGGACCCGTTTTTTGTTGGAGAGAGTTTTTAAGAGCATGATTTTTAGAAGATTCAGTTTCTGATACAATTAAAAAAGCCTCCAAAGTTGGAGGCTTTTTAAAATCACATTAATGAAACTCTACCAGCGGAAGTGGGCAAAAGCCTTATTAGCGTCAGCCATGCGATGGATCTCTACTCGCTTACGCACTGCATTACCTTCGCCTTTAAGGGCTTGCTGTAGTTCGGCAGCCAAGCGTAATGACATATCTTTTTCACTTCGTCCGGCTGCGGCATCGCGTAACCAACGCAAAGCAAGAGCTTGTCCACGAGAAGGGGGTACTTCGATTGGCACCTGATAGTTGGCGCCACCTACTCGGCGGCTTTTCACTTCTAATGCTGGGCGGATGTAACTCAACGCTTGTTGGAACAATTGCAACTCATCATCGCCTTCTTTACCAACTTTTTTCTTGAGTTCACTAAGCGCATTGTACACAATGTATTCTGCAACTGTTTTACCACCTCGTTTTAGAACAACATTCATAAACTGGGTGATTAGGTGTGAACCGTATTTTGGATCGGGGGCAAAGCCCCGTTTTAGTGCGCGTCTTCTTCTTGACATTAATTAACCTTTATTTCTTGGCGCCAGCGGACTTGCCAGCGGACTTGCCAGCGGACTTGCCAGCGGCTTTGCCTGCGTCCTTGCCTGCGTCCTTCTTGGGACGTTTAACTCCATACAAAGACCGAGATTGCTTGCGTCCTTCCACACCTGATGTATCAAGTGCTCCTCGTATGATATGATATCGCACACCAGGAACATCTTTTACTCGACCACCCCGAATCAATACGATGGAATGTTCTTGCAAATTATGACCTTCACCTGGGATATAACATGTCACTTCCATTTTATTGGAGAGGCGAACACGGGCAACCTTGCGGAGGGCCGAATTAGGTTTTTTTGGTGTAGTTGTATACACACGAGTACAGACTCCCCGTTTTTGGGGGCTGCTCATTAATGCAGGCGACTTGGATTTGCGTCGTTGCGCAGATCGCCCTTTGCGAACGAGTTGGCTTATGGTTGGCACTAACCGATTCTCCCTAAAAAAGGTGGCGTAATTTTAATCACTAAGGTCTTGCTCGTCAATGGTTTAGCTTAAATAAAAGGGGAGGAAATCCCCCTTATTCAACTTTCTCACTGACCATTTCTTGAGATTCAGGTCCATCGAGATTGTCTTCGGTTCCCATATGAGAACTTCGGATCGAATCAACTGGATTATTTTCAGCAGACGCTCTTACCATTGCGGCGGAGGCCTCTTCCATTTCTGCATCCAAATCACGAACCTTTATCTTATTTACTTCAGGATTACCTGTTCCCGAGGGAATCAAGCGACCCATGATCACATTTTCTTTCAAGCCTTCCAAGAGGTCAATCTTTACTGCCACCGCTGCGGCAGTAAGCACCTTGGTGGTTTCTTGGAAAGAAGCCGCTGAAATAAAGCTATCGGTTGCCAAGGATGCTTTGGTGATACCCAAAAGCATCGGAGAGTAAGAGGCAGGACGACCACCGTTTACCTGTACTCTTTCATTTTCAACCCGAAGCATGGCTTTGGAAATTCCTTCGCCTTCCAAGAGGTCTGTATCTCCTGGATCTACGATGGCAACCTTGCGCATCATTTGACGAACTATGCTTTCGATATGTTTATCTGAAATTGTAACACCTTGCAAGCGATAAACTGATTGAATTTCTTCCACCAGGTAACTTTGAACAGCATGTTCTCCTTTGATCTCCAAAATATCATGAGGATCGATGGGACCATCACATAACTTATCACCGCTACGGACTCGGTCACCAGGATGCACTGTTAAATGTTTACCACGGGGAATCAAATAACTGTCTTGATAATCTGCATCCTGTACAATAATTCGCTGTTGACCACGTTCTACATCACCAAACTGAACGATTCCATCGATGGCAGTTACGACAGCAGGGTTTTTAGGACGACGGGCTTCAAAAAGCTCGGCCACTCTCGGTAAACCACCGGTAATGTCACGGGTTTTACCCGCAGCACGGGCAATTTTTGCAATTGCATCACCGGTCTGAACTTCGATTCCGTCCTTAAATTGCAGATAGGCACCTTCGGGAATGGAATAGCGACCGAGACGCGTGCCATCCGGGCTAATCACATTCAAATGAGGATGTAACTTACCGCGTTTATCCTTTGTAACCTGCATGCGTTCCATACCGGTATCTTCATCAAACTCAGACAAGTATGTCACATCTTCTTTGAGTCCGTCATACTCTATCTTACCGCCCTGTCGAGCAATAATTAGGGTATTGTAAGGGTCCCATTCAAAAAGAAGCGTTCCAACTTTCACCTTGTCGCCGTTACTTATTTTAAGCAATGAGCCATAGGGAACAGGGTAACGGGCTTTGGTAATTCCGTTTTCATCGGTCAAGGAAATTTCCCCTGATCGTCCAATTACAACTTGACCACCCTTTGTACTATCTACTGTTTCAGTATCGGTTAACTGTACAATCGCATCGAATTTACTCTTCTTGAAAGACTCTTCCGTTAATCGTGAAGCTGCGCCACCGATATGGAAGGTTCGCAGAGTTAACTGGGTACCCGGTTCGCCGATAGACTGGGCTGCCATAACACCTACAGCTTCACCGATATCTATAAGTTTTCCATTGGCCAGATTTCGACCATAACACAATTGGCATGCACCCCGACGTGCTTCGCAGGTTAAAACCGAGCGAACTTTAACCATTTCAACTAGGGACTCGTCGATATGTCGGCCCAATTGTTCATCAATTAATGTTCCCATTGAGCACAGGAGTTCATCATTGACCGGGTGATACACATCATCGCAGGCAACTCGGCCCAATATTTTATCGTACAAGGGAACGATAACATCGTCACCTTCAACAGTTGGAATCATTTCTAATCCCAAGACGGTACCACAATCATTTTCATGGATGACAACATCCTGAGCGACATCGACCAGACGACGGGTAAGATATCCGGCATCGGCAGTTTTTAGGGCTGTATCGGCCAAGCCTTTACGAGCACCGTGGGTTGAAATGAAGTATTCCAGCACATTCAAACCTTCTCGAAAATTCGAGAGAATCGGATTTTCGATAAACTCTTGACCCGTTAACTTTTTCTGGGGTTTTTGCATCAATCCGCGCATACCAGAAAGCTGACGAATCTGCTCACGGCTACCTCGGGCACCTGAGATGGCCATCATGTAAACAGGATTAAAGCCTTGTTTGTCTGCTGCGAGTCTATCAAATACCAGATTAGCTAAGTCATTGGTCGTATGTGACCATGCGTCAATAATCTGATTGTAACGCTCACCATCAGTGATCACGCCGTTTTCATACAGCTCTTGCACGTTCTGTACTTTAGTATGTGTGCTCAAGATCATTTCTTCTTTTTCTTTAGGTATGAGCATGTCTTCGATACCGATGCTCATACCACCCTTTGTAGCCCATTTAAAACCGATATCCTTAATGGAATCGAGTAGATGACATGTGCGTTCGTTACCGGCAATTCGATAGAATCGATCGATGGTTTTGGAAATTGTTTTCTTGTCAAAGGCGGCATTAATAAAGCCAAGTTCTAGAGGAATAATCTGATTCATGAAAACTCGGCCAACCGTAGTTTCAATAATTTGTTTATTGAAACGCACTTTGACCAAGGAGTGTAATTCGACTTTACCATGCTCGTATGCCATCATGGCTTCATCAGAAGAGCTGAAGCGTTTTCCTTCTCCCTTGCCACCTTTTTTGGAAATCGTCAGGTAGTAGCATCCCAAAACAATATCCTGTGAAGGAACGGCAATAGGCTGACCCGAAGCGGGGTGCAAAATGTTATTGGATGCAACCATGAGAATTCGTGTCTCAAGCTGTGCTTCAAAGGAGAGAGGCAAATGCACTGCCATCTGATCGCCGTCAAAGTCGGCATTAAAAGCGGTACATACCAGGGGATGTAAACGAATTGCCTTGCCTTCAATCAATTTGGGATAAAAGCCTTGAATACCCAAACGATGCAAAGTAGGGGCACGGTTTAAGAGCACCGGATGATCATCGATGATCTCTTCCAGAATATCCCAGACTTCGGGTCGTTCTTTTTCCACAAACTTCTTGGCACTTTTTACAGTGTGTACATAACCCTTTTCTTCCAACTTTTGAATGATGAAAGGCTTGTACAATTCCAAAGCCATGGGTTTGGGAATACCGCATTGATGGATTTTTAATTCTGGACCGACAACAATTACTGAACGGCCGGAATAATCGACACGTTTACCCAGTAAGTTTTGACGGAAGCGTCCCTGCTTGCCTTTCAGCAATTCAGATAGAGACTTAAGGGGTCTACGCCCTTCACCTTTCACACTAAATGTTCTACGGCCATTATCAAACAGCACATCGACAGCTTCTTGTAACATGCGTTTTTCATTGCGCAAAATGACTTCAGGAGCTTTAATGTCGATTAGTTTTTTTAACCGATTGTTACGGTTAATCACTCTACGATATAGATCGTTTAGATCAGATGTCGCAAAGCGTCCGCCTTCTAGTGGAACCAAGGGACGTAAATCGGGGGGAATAACCGGCAAGACGTCGATGATCATCCACTCTGGACGATTAGGGCTTTTTCGGAAAGCTTCCACAGTCTTAAGGCGTTTCAGTAAATCAGCTTTTCTTTGTGCCGAAGTTTCATCTTTGATACGGGCGCGCATACTCTTGGACTGATCTTCGAGCTCTATGCCAGCCAACATTTGCTTAATTGCTGGAGCACCCATTTTGGCATCAAAATGACGATCTTCATCCTCTAAATCGATGTACTCATCTTCTGAAATCAATTGACCACGTTTGAGATCCGTATCACCGGGAT
>JBBQAD010000418.1:0-3619 GCA_038315885.1 Fibrobacteria bacterium
TAGATGTCCGCCTTTGGCTGCCACTTGCTTTATAATCGTATCACGGATTTCAGCAGCCAATTCCTTTAACTGCTCGATTCCAAGATGACGGAAATCTTCAGGTGTTTTGATTTTTTCAAGCATTGATCATCCGATCCGGTGTTCAGTATTCAGTTATTTACTTCATCTAAGCTTAGCTTGCAATTTTCATCAAAAAATATCTTCGAAAAGGTTTTCGCAATTCCTCTCATCGGTATTTTAATAAACCCGTGTTACAAACAGGTCTGCGATACTGGATAGTACCGAAACATCAATTTGGAGATTTTGAATGGAATGCTTTGCTTCTTCACACAGTTGACGCGCTTTTTCCTTAGATTTTTGAAGTCCTACCACGCTGGGATAGGTTGCTTTACCCTTTTCCTGGTCAGAACCAGCATCTTTTCCCAATTTTTCAGTTGTCTGCTCAATATCTAAAACATCGTCTACGATTTGAAATGCCAAACCGATTTTCTCCCCAAAATTTGACAAGGCTTTTTGGGTTTCTTCAGAAGCTCTGGCTGCTTGAGCACCTATAACAATACTGGCTTGAATAAGAGCAGCTGTTTTATTGAGATGGATAAAATCCACATTTTCAAGAGTGGAGGGCTTTCCTTCCGACAAAATATCCATCACTTGACCCGCCAACATTTTTCTTGTTGCTTTGGCTAGTGTTGTAATGCAAGCCGGATTATTAGCCTGCCCTAGCATTTCAAAGGCATAGGCACACAGAAAGTCTCCAGCTAAAACCGCAATTGCCTCTCCAAAAACCTTATGATTCGTAGGTTTGCCGCGCCTAAAATCATCATCATCCATACATGGCAAATCATCATGAATTAAAGAGAAGGTATGCAAAATTTCTAAGGCTGTGGTAGCATACCAGATTTCTTCGCCCTTTCCTCCACATGCCTCAAAGGTTGCCAATGCAAGTGCGGGACGAAGCCGCTTTCCTCCAGCGAAAACGGAGTAACGGACCGCCTTGTGTAACTCACAAGGCTCTTCTTCAGGCTTCGGCAATAAGCGTTCCATAGCTTCATCAATACGTGATGCAGCTTGAACTAAGTATGCCTGGGCGATTGGTTCCGCAGTTTCTATAAGTTCCATTAAGTTAACTGGTTAAACCGCAAAGATACTAAAGGAAGTTGAACTTATAAAAGCTCTGCCGACTTACCGCTAGTGAGTTCTCGAACCTCAGATTTTACAATCTTAATGGACCCCATCCGGTTCGCGCTTCCCCACTAAAGGGGCCTGTGCTTGACGACTGGAAATCACATTTGTTCGAGTTGATTAGTAAGGTCGAGACGCACTTGAAACGCGCGACAGAGCTAAGATTTTGATTGACGACCTGTAAACTTTAGGATCGAACACCTCCTGAGATGGCTTTATCGAGATGCTCAGTTAAAAGCCTTGCTTTTTCTTCGACTGCCATATTGGCTTTATCGGCCTCTTCCATGCGATTTTTCAGTTCAAACAATTCACCAGCGATATTCATAGCCGCCATCACAGCCATGCGAAATTTATCTGAAGTCATCGCCGAGCTACCGGTTTCACGCATCTTGAAGTCAATGTAGCCCGCAATGCGTTCGATGACACGGGGAGATTGATCAGAGCGAACTTGAAAGTTCTCTCCCCCGATACTGACCTTATGAGAGTGTATTTCTCCAGCCATAGTGCCTACATTGTGCTACAACAGAATCTAAAAAACAAGGGCGGGCAATAATTCATTGAGCCATTAAGCCAGAGCTTCTTCCAACCGGCTCATCATCCCATTAATTTTTTCACCCGCAATATCCATATTGGCCGATTTTTCACGCAGTTCGCCTTGGAGTGATTCTATTTCCTGACCCCGTTGTGCCAATTGTTCTTCCAAAGAAGCGGCTCTTTGCTCCGCATTTTCTGTTTTTTGTTGCATTTCGGTGTTCTGACGCCGAAGATCCGCAATTAAGCCGAGGGCAGTCTCCACTTTTCCAGACAATTCATCAAAGCGGCCAATATCCATACAAACTCCTAAACAACGTTTGAATAAATTTACACATCTATGCTCTCTGGAGCGAGGTCTATGTAATCAAAGTTGATAACTTGGTTTTATCAACCCAAACAACAAAAAAAACGGACTACCGAAGCATGAGTTCGGGATCCTGAATTAACCTTTGCCTTAAGTCCTCTTGAATCCCATTCACTTCTTCATCAGTCAAACTTTTTTCGGGATTTTGATAACTGAGATTAAACAGTAGGGATTTTTTTCCTTCGGGAAGACCTGTTCCCCGATGCAGATTTACCAAACGGATTCCGCTGATATAGGGAAGATTCTCTTTGGTCAGTTTAGCGTAAACCGTCTCATAGGGCATAGATTCTTCCACCAGAATGTTTATGTCCCGGCTAATTCCAAAATGAGAAGCGATAGCATGTGCCTGAAACGTTCTCATTGAGCATTGTAACAACTTATCCAAGCGAAGCTCTGCCACATAAACCGATCCCCGAACTTGAAAATCCTTTGTAACACTGGGGTGAAGAAGCCCCATTACACCCAGCAATGATTCACCTGAAAAAATCTGAACTGATTCTTTGGGATGCAGGAAGGGCTCTTGGGCAGCGGCTGAAAACCTTAGGCCATAGCCAAGTGCTTTAAAAAGACCTTCCAGAATTCCCTTTACATAAAAAAAGTCAATTGCCTCTGGGTTTTCCCAAGTACTGATATTGATTTGACCGCTGAATAACAGGGTCAATATCTCCCGTTCCTCGACTCCAGGCTCTCTATCATTTCGGGACTCATGCCGCGAAATAAAAGATTTGCCTAGTTCAAAAAAACGACAATCTTTTTCTTGATTGCGTTGATTGAATGCCAAGGCATTTAATAAGGAAGGAAGCAAGGAAGAGGGAAGTGATTCCAATTCTTCATTCAAGGGATTGCGCAAATCGACCAAACGATTTCGTTCATCCTCGTTCTTCAAATTTAGTTTACTCAAGTTTTTATGCGACATAAAGCGCAAGCTCATGGCCTCATCCAAACCTTGAGAACACAAGTAGGAACGAATCGATGTAAACAAATTTTCCATCGCTGGCCGTTCCTGAAAGGACATGGGAAGTATCGGCATACGAACTGGTATTTTGTTGTAATCATTCAACCTGGCTATTTCTTCAATCAGATCTATCTCTCGGCTGACATCGGGTCTAAATCCTGGAACCCGAAAAAGAAAAACCTCCTCTTTTTTTTCCACACATTCAAAACCGATATCCTGAAGCAATTCTTGAATAGTATCATCGGAAAGAGAAATTCCAAGCACCCGCTGAATCCGTGATTTTCGGAGCGAAATATCAAGTGTATCTCCACTGAAACCCGACTCAGTAAATACCGAAGGCCTTCCAATTGCTTCACCCCCGGCTACCGAAATAATTAGAGATGTAAGGTATTTACAAAAGGCGATTTGAATGGAGGGATCAATTCCTCTCTCGAAGCGATAAGAGCTATCAGTGCTGAGGCCATGACGGCGAGCCTGCTTGCGAATAATTCCCGGATCAAAGTAAGCCACTTCGAGAAAGACATCTTTTGTGGTTTCGTCTACCTCGCTTCCGATTCCCCCCATTACTCCGGCCAGACAAAGGG
>JBBQAD010000465.1:0-2952 GCA_038315885.1 Fibrobacteria bacterium
GGCCCAGGCCCCAGGCAGCCACATAGACCTTGAGTCCTAAATCAGTAGATATTTTAATGATATCTAACATGGTGGCAGAGTAATAGAGAAAGTCGGATTCGGAGAGTGTATGTACCACGTGGGTGTAACCCAGATTGGCAATCTCTTCCATATCCTTTCTGATATACTCAGGACTTCGAACGCTTAGATAGACTATTCCAGTTTTCACAGTTTCCACCTCCTGATCAAATGCCCAGGGAGCTAAATTTTAACAAATGGAAACCATCATATCCGAACAATTCAAGCAAAACCTCCTTTTAAACATTGTACTGGTGAATCCCGAAATCCCTCCTAATACTGGTAATATTGCCCGCTTATGTGCTGCTAATCATCTAGCACTGCACCTAATTCACCCCTTGGGTTTTTCTCTGGATGAAAAACAGTTAAGACGGGCAGCCCTCGATTATTGGCCTTTGGTTCAATTAACAGAATATCCTTCCTGGAGCGTTTTTAACGAAAAAAATGAACAAGCCAGTAAAAAATGTTGGTATTTCAGCAGTAATGCCCATTGTTCCTATTGGGATGTCACATTTTCAAAAGGAGACTACTTGGTTTTTGGCCCCGAAAGCCATGGCTTGCCCAAATCCTGGATAGAGGAGAATGTTACACGTGCTCTTCTTATCGAACAGGCCGAGCCCAAGGTTAGAAGCCTCAATTTGTCTACCGCCGTAGGCATCGCAACCTATGAAGCCCTGCGTCAATTACGAACTTGTGCTTAGGTCACCCGGGTAGGCAAAATAGTATACTTACAGTTTGGTTTTTGCTTCCAAGTTAAAGACTGATTTTTTCGGTTCGATTAAAGCGGAGAATAGGTATGTCCAAAGAAGTCAGACTGATAGTGATGCTTTTTTTCTTGATGTCAATTGTACTGTGTATGCATTTTTGTGCTAAGCGTGCGATTAAATCCAGACAGGGTCCGGCTAATTCAGGAATTGAAAAGGTCATGCTTACAAATTCTCCCATTGTATGAAAATGTTTTATTAATCGAAGCTGATGCTCGTTAACTTCGCGCATAGTCCCGAATTTTCGGGGATCTCTAAAATGTTCAGTTCAGCACATTTTTCGCGTGATGCCCAGGGTTTGGGCGATGACGCCTTTTTACTAAAGCATGGAGAAGAAATTTTGGCCATTTCCTGTGATAGCAGCGTCGAGAAAGTTCACTATCGATTGGATTGGTCTAGTCCCGTGCAGGCTCTGCGCAAGTGTCTGCTCAGCAATTTGTCTGATATTAACGCAATGGGGGGAGCGACGCAGCATATTTTCTTTAATCTCGGTGCTCACCGTGATTGGAATGAATCGGTAGTCATTTCGTTAGGTCGAGAACTAATGCGAATGGAAAATTTTTACAACTTTAAAGTTTCAGGTGGTGATACGGTTCGCTGTGAAGAAAGTTCCTTCTTTAGTTTCACGGTGTTGGGTGCAATTCTCGGTAAAGCTTTGTTGCGTTCGTCTGCAAAACCAGGTCATAAAATTTATGTCAGTGGTTGTATCGGTCACTCAGCGGCAGGTCTTCATTTTCTAAAATTGAGACAGGATCAAGGCAATTTAGGGAATCAGGTTGACGTATCTATTGCAGAAGAATTTATTTCAAGACATCTGGAACCTGAACCCCCATTAGCATTGGGTCCCTTTTTGGCAAAATTAGCTGGGAGCGGTGCGGCCATCGATATAAGTGATGGCTTATCTAGTGAGGCCTGGCATCTCTCCCGCCAATCGAATTGTCGTTTACGCTTAAATTGGCTTAGCCTACCCCGAGATGAAAAAATGGAATCCCAGGCAACGACACAATTATGCGAGACATGGATGCTCCATGGAGGAGAGGATTATCAACTTCTTTTTACCGGGAACTTTTCGGATTCAGAGCTACTCAGCATGCGAGAGCTTGTCAAAATTACCGAAATAGGAATTGTTGAAGAAGGAATTGGCCTTCTTCTAGAAAGAGAAGGTAGAATAGAAGAAATTCAGCCCGGAGGGTATTCCCATTCATGATTGACTTTCAAGGAATATTGCGATTCTCAGCATGGAGTAATATTTTAACGCGACAGTAACTTTTATTCACCAAATAAAAAAGATTCACAAGAAAAATTAGAGCATGGCGCAGATTAGACGTAAACGAAAAGTAGGGGAGATTCTTCTTTCTCAAGGGCTTATTACCCAGGAGCAATTAGATCAGGCTCTTGCCGAACATCTCAATTCGGGCATCAGTCTAGGTACGATTCTTATAAAGATGGGTTTCATTGATGAAGAAACCTTGGGTGCTGTTTTGGGTAAGCAAATTGAATTTGCCCAAAAAAAGCGTATTGGAGAAGTGTTAGTCGACCAGGGATATATCTCTGCTCAGAAGCTTGAAGAAGGCCTCGCTCAACAAAAAGTCTTAGGTCTCCAACTCGGTAAATGTTTGGTCAAGCTTGGTTATATCGATGAGCAGAAGCTGCTCGATGTATTAGCCGCCCAACTGGACTTGCAGCATGTTGTGTTGGAAAATTTCAAATTTCTTCCCGAAATAATACACTTAATTCCCGAAGAGATGGCCCGCTCTTACAAGGTCATTCCACTCTATGAGAATAATGGCGTTCTCACGGTGGCGATGGCTGACCCCACCAATTTACGTACGCTCGATCACATCAAGTTTAAAACCGGTAGAGATACAGAACCGGTAATCGCCACTGAACATGAAATATTGGAGTCGGTGGAACGTGCCTATATCGGCGGTCGCGAAAAACTCAGCCAATTGTTGGGTAAAGACGATGCCGAATTGGAATTGATACGAGATGGGGATGAAGACGACAACCCCATGGCAGATGAAGAAGGCCGTCAGGTTGTAAAAATTGTAAACCTGATTGTTACAGAGGCTATTTCAATGGGAGCCTCGGATATCCATCTGGAACCTCAAGAACGCAACATGCGAATTCG